>DATAHI010000123.1:0-13095 GCA_036263255.1 Oxalicibacterium sp.
CGCCAGGGGCCATCCACGTGCAGGGTGCCGATGTTGCCATGCCAGATGATGCCCTTGCCGGCAGAAGCATGGTGCGCATCGTCGTCGTTGTGCACGATCAAAATCTTCCCCTTAAATTTTGCCGCGCTGGCAAGAATCTTCCTGCGGATGTCGACAAAGCCCTTACGCCGACTGTCTGACGAAAAGAACAGCGACTGTTCGCCGCGTAGCAATGGATCGCCGTCGCAGAAAAGCACAATACCGTTCGCCTTGTTGAGCTTTGCGGTCGTGAACAGGCGTTCCAGCCAGTCGGTATTGGCGATTTCCCTGTCTTCGTATTCGCTGTTGCGGCCGGCGGCGTTGATATAGTTGTTGTCGTTGGCGGGAAGATTGAGCGTTGCGAATACCACCTTGCCAACACGCCAGCGCATGTTTTCCGCATAGTTGCGGAATTTGGGCATCGCCGATTGCCGGGCCAGCATGATCTTGCTGTCGCCGAACGAATAATCGCCGTTGAAGAACAGGTCGCGTACGCGATTGATCTGTTCGAACGCGATCGAACGTTTGCCCTCGGTACAGGTCGCCCAGTCGTTCGCTGCGACGGAAACCACCAGTCCGTTCTTCGCGCTGTCGAACAAGGCCTTGCGTTCCTGATACAGCGCGTCGCTGCACGGCTCGTTGCCCGCCTTGATACCATTGACGACGACAAAAGCCAAATTGTCCGCATCGCTTTCCAGCAGTGCTTCTTTCAGCACGGAGCTATCCGGCTGTGCATTCAGCGGCTTGGCAATGATGCCGAAACTGTACGGTGGCACATCTTCGTCGCCTGCCACGGCGAACGCGGGCAACAGCAGTGCGCACAACAGCAGTTTGCAGACAAGGTTCTTCATTCCATTTGCCGATTGCTCAGTTCCTTCAGGCGATAAAGCAGGTCCAGCGCTTCGCGCGGCGTCAATGCATTAGGATCGATGGTAGCGATTGCCTCATCGACTGCCGACGCCACAGGGCTCGATGTGCTTTCGACGGTTTCGGGCAGCGCAGCTCCTTGCTGGAACAGATCAAATTGCGGCGTAGTCTGCACCGATTGGGCTTCCAGCATGGCCAGGTGCTTGCGCGCCGAACGGATTACGACTTGCGGTACGCCGGCCAGTTGCGCCACTTGCAAGCCGTAGCTTTGCGAAGCAGGGCCGGCATGTACGGCATGCAAAAACACGATCCTGTCCCTATGTTCTACCGCGGACAGATGAACGTTCCGTGCGCTGGCGTACGCTTCAGGCAACTGTGTCAGTTCAAAGTAGTGGGTGGCAAATAGCGTGAAACTTTTCGTGGTCTCGATCAGATGTCGGGCAATGGCCCAGGCGAGTGCCAAGCCATCGAAGGTCGAAGTACCGCGACCGACTTCGTCCATCAGCACTAACGAGCGCTCGGTTGCGCCGTTCAGGATGGCGGCCGATTCGGTCATTTCGACCATGAAGGTGGAGCGGCCACCGGCAAGATCGTCGGCCGCGCCGATGCGCGTGAAGATGCGGTCGATCGGGCCGATTACTGCGCTGGAGGCCGGGACGAAACTTCCAACATAGGCGAGCAGGGTGATCAACGCCACCTGACGCATGTAGGTGGATTTGCCGCCCATGTTCGGGCCGGTGATCAGCAGCATGCGCGTGTCATCACCCAGCATGCAGTCGTTGGCGATGAAGCGTTCGATATGGTTTTCGACTACCGGATGGCGGCCTTGCTCGATGCGGATCGCCGGTTCGTCGACCATCTGCGGAGCACACCAGCCGTAGCGCATTGCGTGCTCGGCGAGCGCGACGAGCACATCGAGCTGCGCCAGCGCGTGCGCGATCTGCTGCAGCGTTGCGATGTATTGCGTCAGCTGCTGCAGCACCTGTTCGTACAGGTATTTTTCGCGTGCCAGCGCGCGTTCCTGTGCAGACAGTGCCTTGTCCTCGAATGCTTTCAATTCAGGCGTGATGTAGCGCTCGGCATTCTTTAGCGTCTGACGGCGGCGGTAGTCATCCGGCACCTTGTCGGTCTGGCCGTTCGTCACCTCAATGTAGAAACCGTGCACCTTGTTGTATTCGACGCGGAGATTGGTGATGCCGGTGCGGGCGCGCTCGCGTGTCTCCAGATCGACCAAGAACTGACCTGCGTTCTCGGACAGGCCGCGCAATTCGTCGAGCTCGGCATCGAAGCCGCGGGCGATGACGCCGCCGTCGCGTACCATCGCCGCCGGTTCCAGCGTGATTGCGCGTTCCAGGAGGTCGAGACAGTCTGCGGGCGTCGCAAGGGCTTCGTGTATCGCCTCCAGCAGAGGTGCATCTGCATCTTTGTTGCAGACAGCGACATAACGGCGTAGCGAAGGCAATTGCTGTAGACCGTTGCGCATGCCGGTCAGATCGCGCGGCCGTGCCGACAACAACGCAATGCGCGTGGTAATGCGTTCGATATCGGGGACGGCCGCCAGCGTAGACGACAATCCACTGCAGGCATCAGCGCGCATCAATGCGTTGATCGCCATATGGCGGCCGATCGCCACGCGCTGATCACGTGGCGCGTGATGCAGCCAATGGCGCAGCAGGCGCGAACCCATCGCCGTGCGGCAATGATCGAGCAGCGAAAAAAGCGTGGCGGCAGGCGCGTCCTGACCGCGCAGTGTTTCGGTCAATTCCAGATTGCGGCGCGTCGCGGCATCCAGTCCGATGAACTCGTTTTCCGTTTCGACCGTCAACGTGCGCACATGCTGCAGACCTTGCGTTTGCGTCGATTGTGCGTAACGCAACAGTGCGCCGGCCGCACCGAGTGCAGCGCCGAAGCTTTCAGCGCCAAATCCCGTCAGCGTGCCGACCTGCAGTTGTTCGTGCAGTGCCTTGGTGCCATGCGCGATATCGAAATGCCAGTCGGGGACGACCGTATTGCGAACCGACGGCAAATCCACTGCGGGATGCTCAATGCCGCCCGGCAGCAGGACTTCCGCCGGCGCGATGCGTTCCAGTTCGTGACGCAGGCGCGTCGCGGCGTTCTGCGCGTCGGTGGAGAACTCCATCAGCTTCAGCGAGCCGCTCGCCATCGAGAGCCAGGCCAGGCCGACTGTGACGGTCTTGCGTTGCGTCACGCTATACAGCGCAAGCAGCGGCTGTTCCGATTTTTCCGGGAGCAGATCGGCGTCGGTCAGCGTGCCCGGCGTGATGATGCGCACGACTTTGCGCTCGACCGGCCCCTTGCTGGTGGCGGGATCGCCGATCTGTTCGCAAATTGCGATGGATTCACCCAATTTCACCAGCTTGGCCAGGTATTGGTCCACCGAATGGAAAGGCACGCCCGCCATCTTGATCGGACTGCCGTTCGATGTGCCACGCTGCGTCAGCGTGATGCCGAGAAGGCGCGATGCCTTTTCCGCATCGTCGAAAAACAATTCGTAGAAGTCGCCCATCCGATAGAACACCAGCGTGCTCGCGTGCTCCGCTTTGATGCGGAGATATTGCTGCATCATCGGCGTGTGCTTGTCGCTGACTTGCGGAAAAGCGGCGGTTTCAGTGGCGGGCGATGACATGTGCGGCAGGGGCCTTTCAGTGCGACAGAACGCCCGTCCGGTGCGATGGATCAGGCTATGCAAGCCTGCAATTGTATGCGACTCCGCCGCTTCCGGAACAGCGAAGCGGCGGAGGGAGGCGGGCAGATTATCGTTCGTCGCCGCGCCGTAGCAGCGACGCTGGTCGGCGGCCGCCCGGTTTTGCTGAAGTGGCGGTCGAATGTCCGCCACCTTGCGAGGGCTTTGCAGCGCCGGTGTTCGGCGTACGGTTGACCGGCGAACGATTCTGCTGTGGCCGATTGCGTGGCGGGGGATTGCCACTGCGTCGCTGTATCGGCTGCGGTTTCGCGCTCGGATCCGGTTCAAAACCGGCGAGCACCTCTGACGGCAGTTTGCGCTTGATCAGTTTCTCGATGTTCCGCAGCAGCTCGAGTTCATCCACGCATACCAGCGATACAGCTTCGCCGCTTGCGCCCGCGCGACCGGTACGGCCGATGCGATGGACATAGTCTTCCGGCACGTTCGGCAGATCGTAGTTGACGACGTGCGGCAATTGATCGATGTCGATCCCCCGCGCCGCGATATCGGTCGCTACCAGTACCTGCAACTTGCCATCCTTGAATTCGGCCAGCGCCTT
Organism: Oxalicibacterium sp.; assembly: GCA_036263255.1. Taxonomy (GTDB): domain Bacteria; phylum Pseudomonadota; class Gammaproteobacteria; order Burkholderiales; family Burkholderiaceae_D; genus Oxalicibacterium. Next base: position 4,149 of record DATAHI010000123.1, read on the forward strand.
GGTACGTGCCGACTGGCTCTTGTTGCCGTGAATTGCCATGCCGCTGATGCCGTCTTTCGCCAGTTGCTCGACCAGGCGATTCGCGCCGTGTTTCGTACGCGTGAATACCAACACCTGCGACCATTGATGCGTCTTGATCAGATGCGCCAGCATCGGGTGCTTGCGATCACGATCCACTGGATAGACTTTCTGTTCGATGATCTCGACCGTGGAATTGCGCCGCGCGACTTCGATCGTGGTCGGCGCATTTAGCAAGCCGTTCGCCAATGCCTTGATCTCGTCCGAAAACGTCGCAGAGAACAGCAGGTTCTGGCGTTTCGGAGGAAGGGCGGCGAGTACCTTGCGGATATCGCGGATGAAGCCCATGTCGAGCATGCGATCCGCTTCATCGAGCACCAGGATTTCGATGTGGTTCAGGTTTACGGTGCCTTGCTGCATGTGGTCGAGCAGGCGCCCCGGCGTGGCCACCAGGATGTCGACGCCTTGCTTGAGCAAGGCGATTTGCGGATTGATGCCAACGCCGCCGAAGATCACGGCGGAATTGAGGTGAAGATACTTGCCATACATGCGCACGCTTTCTTCCACCTGAGCAGCGAGTTCGCGCGTAGGGGTCAGCACGAGCGCACGAATCGCGCGTTGCGTGTTTCGCGAGGTATGTTTGACACCGCTGTTGAACAGACGATGCAGCATTGGCAGCGTGAAGCCGGCGGTCTTGCCCGTACCGGTTTGCGCTGCCGCCAGCAGATCGCCGCCGCTCAGTACCGCGGGAATGGCCTGCGACTGGATTGGCGTAGGTTCGGAATAGCCCTGTTCGGAAACAGCGCGCACAATGCCTTCGGCGAGGCCGAGGTCAACAAAAGACATGAAAACTCGATAAAAAATATTGGCCTGCCGCGGTAAGCGCCAGTCGCAGGCGAAGCAATGAAAGGGGAGTCGTAACGGACAGCGGCAGGGTGACTGGAAAAACGCCGCGTGATGCAGTATAGCAGCGACTGCGCTAAATGTTACGGCGCAGTCGCTGCGATTTGTATCAATTCATGACAATCTGGAATGCTGTGGGTCGCGTCGCGGTTCGTCCTTATTTGGCAAAAGGACTCAGCAGCGAAAGCAGTTGCCCGAAGACCTTTGGCGTACCGGCGACCACGTCTCCTTTGTACAGGTAATCCGATTCGCCGGTGAAGTCGGCAATGATGCCGCCCGCTTCGCTGATCAGCAGTGCGCCAGCAGCAATGTCCCAGGGGCGCAGGCCTTTTTCGAAGAACCCGTCGAGGCGGCCTGCAGCGACATAGGCGAGATCGAGCGCGGCGGAACCAGGGCGGCGCAGGCCAGCACAGCTCTGTACGACAACGCGGAACATCTTGATGTAATCATCGAGCTCGCGCATGTCGCGGAAAGGAAAACCAGTGCCGATCAAACCGTCTGCCAGCTTGTCGCGTTTGCTGACGCGAATGCGCTTTTCGTTCAGGAAGGCACCAGCGCCCTTGGTGGCGGTAAAGAGATCGTTGCGGGTTGGGTCGTAGACGACCGCTTGCGTGATCTGCCCCTTTTGCTGCAGCGCGATCGAGACCGCGTATTGCGGAAAACCGTGGATGTAGTTAGTTGTGCCATCGAGCGGGTCGATGATCCAGACGTTTTCATGCTCGTCGTGCAGATTGGCCGATGCGCCGGATTCCTCTGCGAGTACCGCGTGATCCGGATAGGCGTTCAGCAGAACCTCGATGATTGCCTGTTCGGCGGCGCGATCGACTTCGGTCACGAAGTCGTTTTGTCCCTTGTCGGAGACTTTGACACGATCCAGATCGAAGGATGCGCGGTTGATGACGGCAGCGCCGCGGCGAGCGGCCTTGATCGCCGTGTTCAGCATGGGATGCATAGAGATTCCGTTAAAATGGCGGCGCCGCCGCACATGCGAACGGAACCTGTCACGAGTATGAATGAGCGATGCGGCACGAGGTCGGAAGCACATGACCTTGCCGCGCAATGCCGCTATTTTAAATGAACCTGCCTCAAACCGACACGCCTCTTTTCCACCGACTGCGATTCGTGCTGGTCGAAACCAGCTTGCCCGGGAATATCGGCTCGGCCGCCCGTGCGATGAAGACCATGGGCTTCTCGGAGCTCGTGTTGGTGAATCCGCGTTTTGCCGACGCCCTGACTCAGGAAGACGCGATCGCGTTCGCCAGTGGTGCACAGGATATTCTTGCAACGGCTCGCGTGGTCGGATCGATCGGCGAAGCGCTGGACGGTTGCAACTACGCCGCGGCCGTCACGGCCCGGCTGCGCGAATTTTCTCCGCCGGTATTGGCGCCGCGCATACTTGCCGGTCAACTGGCGGACGACGCGCATCTGCGCGCCGCGCTGGTATTCGGCAACGAGCGTTTCGGCCTGCCGAACGAAATTGTCGAGAAGTGCAACGTCTTGATCAATATCCCCAGCAATCCGGATTATTCATCACTCAATTTGGCACAGGCGGTACAGGTACTGGCGTATGAGGCACGCATCGCGGCGCTAGGAGAGCGCGACCTCAAGCCGGCATCCGCAAGCGACATCGGCTTCCGTGGCGAGCCTGCGAGCGTTGCGCAAATAGAAGGGATGTACGCGCACTTGGAAGAAGCGCTGGTCGCGATCAACTTCTTGAACGCGGATAATCCGAAGAAACTGATGCCGCGCTTGAAGCGATTGTTCTCACGCGCACAGCTGGAGACAGAAGAGGTGAATATTCTGCGCGGGATCGCCAATCAGATTTTGACCGGGCGCAAACACTGAGTCGCTGATTTAGTTCCAGGTGCGCAGCAGTCCGACTGCCAGACCTTCCAATGCGAACTCGTCGCGCGTCAGATCCACATGAATCGTTTCAAAGTCGGGATTTTCCGGCAGCAGTTCCACGTGCGCGCCCGATTTCCGATAACGCTTGACGGTTACTTCGTCACCTAGACGCGCTACCACAATCTGTCCGTTTCTTGCCTGCTCAGTCTTTTTTACCGCGAGCAGATCGCCGTCCAGGATGCCAACGTCGCGCATCGACATGCCGCGCACTTTCAACAGGTAATCCGGCTTGCCGGAAAACAGGGCAGGATCGACGTTGTAACTGCGCTCGATATGCTCCTGTGCCAGGATCGGTGAGCCGGCAGCGACACGACCAACCAGCGGCAGGCTTAATTGCATCAGGGCCGGATGCGGCAAGGCCATCTGTGTATTGCCGCGCTCCGGACGCGGGCTGCCATCCAGCAGCCGGATGCCGCGTGACGTGCCGGGCGCAATTTCGATCGCACCCTTGCGCGCCAATGCCTGCAGATGCTCTTCGGCCGCGTTGGCCGACTTGAAACCCAGCTCGTTTGCGATTTCAGCCCGTGTGGGAGGGAAGCCGGTGTTTTCAATGGCTTCGCGAATCAGATTCAGGATCTGTTCCTGGCGGGCGGTCAGTTTGATCATGCAGGCACCTAGGAAGTGGGCTGTTTATATAAACAGGCTGTATTTTTATACAGTCCATGCCGAAAGGCAAGCAATTTGCCTGTTTGGCATGCGCACGATGCTAAGTTGCTGAAAGCGTTGAGCTTTTCGCGCCGGCCGGGTATAATCGCGGGCTTTCCTCTTCCCACACTCGTCTTGACGCCGGGGTGGGCGGTTTTTCAATCCGACCAAAAGGAGCTTACATGCGTCATTATGAAATCGTATTTATCGTGCATCCGGATCAAAGCGAGCAAGTGCCCGCGATGATCGAGCGCTACAAGGGCATCGTCACCGCGCGCGGTGGCATCGTGCACCGTGTGGAAGACTGGGGCCGCCGTCAAATGGCCTACATGATCCAGAAACTGGCCAAGGCTCACTACGTCTGCCTGAACATCGAATGCGACAGCGAAACGCTGGCTGAAATCGAAACCGGCTTCAAGTTCAACGACGCCGTTCTGCGCCATCTGACCGTCAAGATGAAGAAGGCCGAAACCGCGCCGTCGCCCATGATGAAGGCCGTGCAGAAGGAAGATGCTGCCAAGAGCCATCGCAACGAGGCACCTGCTGCCTAATTACCGCGACGACGTTTCAGGAGAGTGAATCAGCTTCAGTTGGTTGCCGTCATTGCCGAGCGCGACATGTTGCGCTACACACCGGCAGGCGTACCGATCGTGACAGGCAGTTTGCTGCACAGTTCGCAACAGACCGAAGCGGGTGTTCCGAGATTGGTCGAATTTGAAATTGCCGCGATTGCCGCGGGCGAGATTTCAGGACGATTCAATCAAGCCGCGTTAGGCGGAACATTCGAGTTCACTGGTTTCCTGGCACGCAAGAGCCGTAACAGCAAGAGCCTTGTTTTCCATCTGACAGATTTCGAACCTATTTAAGATACAGGAGCCACAAATGGCATTCGGTAAAAAATTCGACAAGAACAAACTCAAAGAAAAACGCAAACAGCAGAACCCGCTGTTCAAACGCAAGAAATTCTGCCGCTTCACCGCTGCGCACGTAGAGCAGGTCGACTACAAAGACATCGACACGCTGAAAGACTTCGTTCAGGAAAACGGCAAGATCATGCCGGCACGTTTGACCGGCACCAAGGCGATCTATCAGCGCCAGGTTGATACCGCGATCAAGCGCGCACGCTTCCTCGCGTTGCTGCCATACACTGATCTGCACAACGCCTAATCAACGACTGAGTCTGGAGAAAAAACATGCAAGTCATTCTGTTGGAAAAAGTCGTTAATCTCGGCAACTTGGGTGAAGTCGTCAAAGTGAAGGACGGCTACGCACGTAACTTCCTGATCCCGCAACGCAAGGCACGTCGTGCAACCGCTGCTGCGATCGAGGAATTCGAAGCAAAGCGCGCGGAACTGGAAAAAATCGCTGCTGAGAAGCTGGCTGCTGCGCAGGCGCAAGGCGAGAAACTGTCCGGCCAGGCGATCCAGATCTCCCAGAAGGCGGGTGTGGACGGCCGTCTGTTCGGTTCGGTCACCAACTACGACATCGCGGAAGCGCTGAGCAAGCAAGGTTTTGGTGTTGAAAAAGCAAACATCCGCATGCCGCAAGGCCCGCTGAAAGTCACCGGCGATCATCCGATTTCCGTTGCGTTGCACACCGACGTCGTGGTCGACATCACCGTGCAAGTGATTGGCGAACAAGCCTAAGCATTCATTAATCGATGCAACAAAAAGCCGGGTTTTCCCGGCTTTTTTATTGCCCGTTTTACCGAAGCGTCCGTTTGCAGAAGGTATAATGCGCGCCATGAATACGCCAGCCGATCCGCAACTCGACGCCCTCCGTGTTCCCCCGCATTCCATCGAATCCGAACAGTCCGTTCTCGGTGGGCTGCTGCTAGACAATGCGGCATGGGACCGCATTGCGGATTTCGTTAGCCAGGAAGATTTCTACCGCTACGATCACCGAATCATCTTTCAGCACATCGCCAAGCTGATCAACAGCTCGCACCCCGCAGACGTGATCACGGTGTTCGAAGCCCTGACGAATAGCGGCAAGGCCGACGAAGTCGGCGGCGTCTCCTATCTCAACGCGCTGGCGCAAAACACTCCTTCTGCTGCGAACATTCGTCGTTACGCAGAAATCGTGCGCGATCGCGCCGTACTGCGTAAATTGATTACGGTCTCCGACGAGATTTCCAGCGCGGCCTTCAATCCGCAGGGTAAGGAAGTCAAGCAGATGCTCGACGAGGCTGAATCCAAGATCTTTTCGATTGCGGAAGAGGGCGCGCGCGGTGCGCAGGGCTTCCAGGAAATCCAGCCATTGCTGACGCAAGTCGTTGAACGTATTGACGAACTGTACAACCGCGACAGCGGCAGCGACATCACCGGCGTACCAACCGGCTTTGCCGACTTGGACCGCATGACCTCGGGTTTGCAGCCGGGCGACTTGATCATTGTTGCGGGTCGTCCATCGATGGGTAAGACCGCGTTTTCGATCAACATCGGCGAAAACGTCGCGATCGAAAGCGGCTTGCCGGTCGCAGTCTTCTCGATGGAAATGGGCGGCACCCAACTTGCGATGCGTATGCTGGGTTCGGTTGGCCGACTGGATCAGCATCGCCTGCGTACCGGTCGTCTGGTCGACGAGGATTGGCCGCGCCTGACGCATGCCATCCAGAAGATGAACGATGCGCAGTTGTACATCGACGAGACGCCGGCACTGAACTCGATGGAGTTGCGGGCGCGCTCGCGCCGTCTCGCGCGCCAATGTGGCAAACTCGGCCTCATCATCATCGACTATCTGCAGTTGATGGCGGCAAACTCGGCCGGCGAAAATCGCGCGACTGAAATCTCCGAAATTTCGCGTAACCTGAAGGGCCTCGCGAAGGAACTTAATTGCCCGGTGATTGCACTGTCGCAGTTGAACCGTTCGCTTGAGCAGCGACCGAACAAGCGCCCGGTGATGTCCGACTTGCGTGAATCCGGCGCGATCGAACAGGATGCCGACGTCATCCTCTTTATCTATCGCGACGAGGTGTACAACCCCGATTCGCCGGACAAAGGCACGGCGGAAATCATCATCGGTAAGCAGCGTAATGGCCCGATTGGGGCAGTGCGCCTGACTTTCCTTGGTCAATACACCAAGTTCGAGAACTACACCGGCAGCGCATCGATTTATCAGGGCGACTAGTCGCTATCGCATTTCCATTTCCAATCTTTAGCATACTGAGAGAGCAATCATGTTTGGACGACTCCTGCCGAAAGAAGGCAAATTCTTCGACCTCTTCAACGAGCATGCCGAACTGTGTGTCAAAGGCGCGAAGGAAATGGTCGCGCTGATGACCAATTTCGATGATCTCGAAATCCGCGTGCACGCGATCGAGAGCATCGAGAAGCAGGCCGACAAGGTCACGCATGCCACGCTGGATGCACTGCACAAGACTTTCATCACGCCACTCGATCGCGACGATATTCACCAGCTGATCTCGCGTATGGACGACATCCTCGATCTGCTGGAAGACGCGGCACAGACGATCTCGCTGTACGACATCAAAGCCATCACGCAGGAAGCCAAGCGTCTGGCCGAGTTGTGCTTGGCATGCACGCAGAAAGTGAAGGAAGCGGTCGCACTGCTGCATAACATGGACAACTCGCGCCAGATTCTCGAAATCTGCAAGGAAGTGGACCGTCTCGAATCCGACGCAGACCATGTGATGCGTGCCGCGATGTCGAAGCTGTTTCGCGAAGAGCCGGACGTGCGCAATCTGATCAAGTTGAAAGCCATCTACGAATTGCTGGAAACCGTGACCGATCGCTGCGAAGACGTCGCGAACATCATCGAAGGCATCATCGTCGAAAACGCTTGAGGTGAATCGCGCCATTGCGGCAGGCCGGCATGATGCTCTTGCTGCCTGCAGCATAGTCACGCAGAACAAATAAAGAAATCACTCATGCAAACTTTTCAGATAAGTCTTCACATTCTCGTATTTTTGATCGTACTGGCGTTGCTGTTCGATTTCATGAACGGCTTCCACGATGCGGCCAATGCGATTGCGACCGTAGTCTCGACCGGCGTGCTGAAACCGCAAACGGCGGTCGTGATGGCGGCGGCTTTCAACTTCATCGCGATTGCGGTGTTCCATCTCAAAGTGGCGATGACGATCGGCAAGGGCACCATCGATCCGATGGTGATCGATCATTACGTTGTGTTTGGCGCCCTGATGGGCGCGATCTTCTGGAACCTGCTGACCTGGTACTTCGGTTTGCCGTCGTCGTCCTCGCATGCACTGATCGGCGGTCTGGTCGGCGCAGCGGTGGCGAAAGCGGGCACCGGTGCGCTGATCGCGTCCGGTCTGCTGAAGATCATCCTGTTCATTGTGTTGTCGCCACTGCTCGGCTTCCTGTTCGGTTCGCTGATGATGGTGCTGGTGTCGTGGATGTTCGTGCGCAGTTCCCAGCGCAACGTGGACCGCTGGTTCCGGCGTCTGCAATTGTTTTCGGCCGCAATGTACAGTCTGGGCCACGGCGGCAATGACGCGCAAAAAACCATGGGCATCATCTGGATGCTGCTGATTGCAGCCGGCATGACCAGTGCGGCAGATCCCTTGCCGAACTGGGTCATCATCAGTTGCTACAGCGCGATCAGCCTGGGCACGCTGTTCGGCGGCTGGCGCATCGTGAAGACGATGGGACAGAAGATCACCAAGCTGAAACCGGTCGGCGGCTTTTGCGCCGAGACTGGTGGCGCCATCACGCTGTTCCTGGCAACAGCGCTCGGCGTGCCGGTCTCGACTACGCATACGATCACCGGCGCGATCGTCGGTGTTGGAGCTACGCGCAAGATGTCTGCAGTACGTTGGGGCGTGGCGGGCAATATCGTGTGGGCCTGGATCTTCACGATCCCGGCTTCGGCCTTCGTTGCCGCCATCGCCTGGTGGATAGGCACCAAGCTGCTGTAAGCGTCACCGCATAAAAAAGCCTGCCATCGCAAGATGGCAGGCTTTTTTGTTTGCGTCGTCTCTTTACAGCACGTCGCTCGCGTGATCGGCCAAGCGCGAACGCTCGCCGCGCGCCAGTGTCACGTGGCCGCTGTGGTTCCAGCCCTTGAAGCGGTCGACCACATAAGTCAGGCCGCTCGAGCCTTCGGTCAAATACGGCGTGTCGATCTGTGCGATGTTGCCGAGACAGACGATCTTCGTGCCTGGGCCTGCGCGGGTGACCAGCGTTTTCATCTGCTTCGGCGTTAGGTTCTGCGCTTCGTCGATGATCAAATACTTGTTGACGAAAGTGCGGCCGCGCATGAAGTTGAGCGACTTGATCTTGATGCGCGTGCGAATGAGATCCTGCGTGGCGGCACGACCCCAGTCTCCGGCCTCATCGTCGGACTTGTTGAGCACATCGAGATTGTCTTCAAGTGCGCCCATCCACGGCGCCATCTTTTCCTCTTCCGTCCCCGGCAGGAAGCCGATATCCTCGCCCACCGGCACGGTGACACGGGTCATGATGATTTCGCTGTAAATCTTCTTGTCCAGCGTCTG
>DATAHI010000124.1:0-5948 GCA_036263255.1 Oxalicibacterium sp.
AGCGGCATGCCTTCGAGTTCCGCCATCTGTACCTTGCCGAATTCAGCGGGCGTCATCAGCGCAATCTGGATGGGCGCACCAAACCCGGCAGACAGATCGGCGCGCAATAGTTCAAGCAGCGCGTCGGTACCAGCCAGTCGCGTCTGGTTGAAGGAATTCAGATATAGCTTCAGCGATTTCGATTCGACGATGTTCGGCGTATCGGCCGGCACCATGAAGCGCGCGATCGCGACTTGCGGCTTGCCGCGCATGTTGAGCCAGGAAAGTTCATACGCATTCCAGATGTCCATGCCGAAGAAAGGCAGCGTGCCGCTCAGGCCGAGTTCCTCCCGCTTGCTCTGGCGCGGGATCGCGAACAGCAGCGAAGGATCGTATTGCGTGCGATAGCTCGCCGGCTTGCCGAGCGGGGACGACGCGGGATCGTGAGAGGCGGTCATGGGACGAGTTCTGGACGATGCGGAAAAAGCGGATTGTAATCCCGATGCGGCAGCCGCGTCGTTGGCAAAGAAACAGGCAGAGCGAAGCTCAGATCAGGCTTGATCGAGCGCATCTATTTCGCGCGCAATCTCGTTTAGGTCCGTCGGGCGCACCAGGCGCGCGATTTCCGTGCCGTCGCGAAAGAAGACCAGCGTCGGCCACAGCTTGATGCGGAAGGAACGGCCGAGACGGCGACCGGGGCCATCTTCGATCTTGATATGGCGCAGTTGCGGATGATGCGCGAAGGCTTTCGCGATCAAGGGCTGCGCACCTGTGCAATGCGGACACCATGGCGCGCCGAACTCGATCACGGTCGCGCCGGACAGCGCATCGACTTCTGCACGCGCGGGCTCAACCGCGGCGTATTGATGGTTCATGGCCATGGAAATTGTCTCTGGAAAAACGGATCCGGCCGGTAGAAAGCCGGGGGCGGAGCAAAGTTCCTCGTGCGGGCGATCAGCAGGAGAGCTTACAAAAACAATTTATAAACTGGGTTGTCGCTCTCGTCCCAATGGCGGTAGCCGAGCCCGGAAAGGAAGTTGCGGAAGTCCTTCATTTCCTTCTTTGGTACTTGCAAGCCGACCAGAATGCGGCCGACATCTCCCCCTTGGTTCCGGTAATGGAACAGGCTGATGTTCCAGTTCGGCGCCATGCTGGCTAGGAAGCGCATCAGCGCACCGGGGCGCTCGGGGAATTCAAAGCGGTACAGCAGTTCGTTGCGTGCCAGTTCGCTTTTGCCGCCGACCAGGTGGCGGATGTGGCCCTTGCCCAGCTCGTCGTGCGTGAGGTCCAGCGTTTTGAATCCGTGCTTTTCGAAATGCTTGGTGATCTTGCCTGGTTCGTCGCGATCCGCAATCTGGATACCGACGAACACATGCGCCTGTTTCGCATCGCTGATACGGTAGTTGAACTCTGTCACGTTGCGTGGTCCGACTAGTTCGCAAAAACGGCGGAAGCTGCCGCGTTCTTCCGGAATCGTGACGGCGAACACCGCTTCGCGCGCCTCGCCGACTTCCGCGCGTTCGGCGACGAAGCGCAGGCGGTCGAAGTTCATATTGGCGCCGCTGGCGATGGTGACCAGCGTCTCGTCCTTCAACGGTTTCTTCGTCTGCTGCGAGCGCTCGATATAGGCCTTGGCGCCGGCGACGGCCAGCGCGCCGGAAGGCTCAAGGATGCTGCGCGTGTCCTGGAACACATCTTTGATCGCAGCGCATACCGCATCGGTATCGACCAGGATCACTTCATCGACATATTTTTTCGCCAACCGAAAGGTTTCCTCGCCAACCAGCTTGACGGCGGTACCGTCCGCGAACAGACCGACATCCGGCAACGTGACGCGGCGGCCGGCTTTGAGGCTGCGCGCCATCGCGTCGGAATCGACCGATTGCACGCCGATGATTTTGATTTCAGGGCGTACCGCTTTCACGTAAGCCGCAATGCCGCTGATGATGCCGCCGCCGCCGATGCCAACAAAGATGGCGTGGATAGCTCCGGGATGCTGGCGCAAAATCTCCATGCCGATCGTGCCCTGGCCGGCGATCACGTCTGGATCGTCGAATGGATGGACGAAAGTAAGCTTCTGCTTTTTCTCCAGCGCCAGCGCGTGCTGGTAGGCGTCCGAATACGAATCTCCGTGCAATACGACCTCGCCGCCGCGCGCTCTGACGGCATCGATCTTCACTTGTGGCGTGGTCGTCGGCATCACGATCACCGCACGGCAACCGAGCTTGGCGGCAGACAGCGCGACGCCTTGCGCATGATTGCCGGCCGAAGCGCAGATCACGCCGCGCTTCAGTTGTGCCGGCGGCAGATGCGCCATCTTGTTGTACGCGCCACGCAGCTTGAAGCTGAATACGCTCTGAATATCCTCGCGCTTGAAATAAATCCGGTTGCCGTATCGCTTGGAGAGCGTCGGCGCCAGTTCCAGCGGCGATTCCACGGCAACGTCATAGACGCGTGCGGTGAGGATTTTTTTCAGATAGTCGGTCGTCATAGGAGCAGGGTAATGAGCTGTGCGCGGAACGCGCGGCAGCAAAGCTGATCATTATAATGGACGCCCTTTGCCCGGAGACGGCGCACTTGCGTGTTTCGCGCCGTCTTGCCTTCATCTGAATTCATAGAGGTTGCATGATCGAACACGCCATCCATTGGCTGCTTGCCACGCTCGCCGTGCCGGAAGTCGGCTTGTGGTCCGTTTTCATCGTCAGTGCGGTATCCGCGACCTTGCTGCCGATCGGTTCCGAGCCGGCCGTGTTTGCAGTCGTGAAGGCCAATGCGGACCTGTTTTGGCCGGCCTTGCTGGTGGCGACTGCCGGCAATACGTTGGGCGGCGTGGTGGATTACTGGATGGGCGTCGGCGCCAAGCAGATGTTCGCGAAGGAACGCGGCACGCGCTGGTTCGGCTGGCTGCAGCGTTTCGGCGCCAAGACCTTGCTGCTTTCCTGGCTCCCGGGGATTGGCGATCCCTTGTGCGTACTGGCGGGCTGGCTGCGTCTGTCGGTCTGGCAATGTGTCGCCTACATGGCAATCGGCAAGTTTCTTCGTTATCTGACCATGACCTGGCTGCTGCTGTTCGTGCCCGATGGCTTCTGGCAATTCCTGATGCGGGTATTCTGATTTCCGGCGTTTTTCCACGATACCTGTGCACGCTTCCGCACGAACGGCGCAAGGCGCAATCGGCTAAAATGCGTCTTTAGCGTGAGATCGCAAGACCCCTAGATGAACGCACCAGCACACCTTCAGACTCTCCTGGCGGACGCACCCGATGGCGACACGCCAACGCGTTTGCGTGAAATCCCCTACAACTACACTTCCTTTTCCGACCGCGAAATCGTGATTCGCCTGCTCGGCGAAGAGGCGTGGGATCTGCTCGCCGACCTGCGAGGCGAACGCCAGACCGGCCGTTCTGCGCGCATGCTGTACGAAGTGTTGGGCGACATCTGGGTAGTGCGCCGCAATCCGTATCTGCAGGACGACATGCTGGACAATCCCAAGCGTCGCCAGGCATTGATCGATGCGCTGAATCATCGCCTTGGTGAGGTCGACAAGCGCCGCAAGCTCGACCTCGCCTCGCATGGCGACGAAGCCTCGCAGCGCCGCGCCGCGGCAGTGGAGACGCTGGTGCAGGCCGCGTGCAAGGCCGTCGCTGACTTCGGTGAGGAGTTCCGCAACACCTGGGACCTGCGCAAGCGCGCGACGAGGGTCCTGGGCCGCTACACCGACAAGGACAACATCAAGTTCGACGGCATGTCGCGCGTCTCGCACGTGACTGACGCAACCGACTGGCGCGTCGAATATCCGTTCGTCGTGCTGACACCGGATACCGAAGACGAGATGGCCGGCCTGGTCAAGGGCTGCATCGAACTCGGCCTCACCATCATTCCGCGCGGCGGCGGCACCGGTTACACCGGCGGCGCGATTCCATTGACGCCGATGTCGGCCGTCATCAACACCGAAAAGCTGATTCAGTTGAGCGCCGTCGAAATGCTGCGCTTGCCGGGTGTCGATCGCGAGTACGCGACGATCTATTCGGGCGCCGGTGTCGTCACCAAGCGCGTCGCCGACGCGGCCGAGAAGGCGGGCTTCGTCTTCGCGGTCGATCCGACCTCGGCCGAGGCTTCCTGCATCGGCGGCAATATCGCGATGAACGCCGGCGGCAAGAAAGCCGTGCTGTGGGGCACCGCGCTCGACAATCTGGCGAGCTGGCGCATGGTCGACCCGAACGGCGACTGGCTCGAAGTCACGCGCATCGAGCACAACCTCGGCAAGATCCACGACGCGCCGGTCGCAAAGTTCAAGCTGGAATGGACGCACCCGAGCGAAAAGGGCCGCGGCCGCAATGAGCCTTTCAAAACCGAGACGCTGGAAATTCCCGGCCGCATCTTCCGCAAGGAAGGTCTGGGCAAGGACGTCACCGATAAATTCCTCGCCGGTCTGCCCGGCGTGCAGAAGGAAGGCTGCGACGGCCTGATCACATCCGCGCGCTGGATCCTGCACAGGATGCCGAAGTACACGCGCACCGTGTGCCTGGAATTCTTCGGCCATACGCGCGATGCGGTGCCGTCGATCGTCGAGATCAAGGATTACCTGGACGGTCTGCCGGCGCAGGGCGGCAAATTCGCCACCGTGCGGTTGGCCGGTCTCGAACATCTGGACGAGCGCTATCTGCGCGCGGTTGGCTACGCAACCAAATCGAAGCGCGACATGCTGCCGAAGATGGCGCTGTTCGGCGATATCGTTGGCGATGACGAAGAAGCGGTTGCGCTGGCAGCATCGGAAGTGGTGCGTATCGCGAACACGCGCGTGGGTGAAGGCTTCATTGCCGTCAGCCCGGAAGCGCGCAAGAAATTCTGGCTCGATCGAGCGCGCACTGCGGCGATCTCCAAGCACACCAATGCGTTTAAGATCAACGAAGACGTCGTGATCCCGCTGAACCGCATGGGCGAATATTCGGACGGCATTGAGCGTATCAACGTCGAGCTGTCGATCCGCAACAAGCTGCAGCTGCTGGCCGAGTTGCGCACCTACTTCCTGACCAGTCACCTGCCGCTCGGCAAGAGCGACGATGCGGACGCGGAAGACATTCCTGCGGCCGAACTGCTAGAAGATCGCGTCAAGCTGGCGGTACAGCTGCTTGAAGATACGCACATGCGCTGGTCCTATCTGCTGACCAATCTCGACAAGACGCTGCGCGACGAACAGGATGAAATCATTGCGCTCGGCGTGCAGCCTCTGCACGGCACTTTCGACGAGCGGCTGAAGAAGCAACCCGACGCCACGCTGTTCGACATCATTCAGGACCGCACCGTGCGCGTGTCGTGGAAGACCGAGGTGCGCGCGCAGCTGCGTCAGATTTTCGGCGGCGCCGCGTTTCGCCTGATCCTGGACGAAGCGAACGCGATCCACAAGCGCGTATTGCGCGGACGCGTATTCGTTGCGCTGCACATGCATGCCGGCGACGGCAACGTGCACACCAATATTCCGGTCAATTCAGATCACTACCAGATGCTGCAGGATGCGCACGAGACGGTGGCGCGCATCATGGCGTTCGCGCGTTCGCTGAACGGCGTGATCTCCGGCGAACACGGCATCGGCATCACGAAGCTGGAATTCCTGACGGAGGCCGAGCTGGCCGACTTCCGCGCCTACAAGCGCCGCATCGATCCGGAAGGCCGCTTCAACAAGGGCAAGCTGATGGATATGCCCGAGTTTAGCTCCGACTTGCGCAATGCTTACACGCCTTCGTTCGGTCTAATGGGTCACGAGTCGCTGATCATGCAGCAGAGCGACATCGGCGCGATCGCCAACAGCGTCAAGGACTGCCTACGCTGCGGCAAATGCAAACCGGTTTGCGCAACTCACGTGCCGCGTGCCAATCTGCTGTATTCGCCGCGCAATAAAATCCTCGCCACTTCGCTGCTGGCCGAAGCCTTCCTGTATGAAGAGCAAACGCGGCGCGGCGTATCGATCAA
>DATAHI010000125.1:0-17011 GCA_036263255.1 Oxalicibacterium sp.
CTTTCACCTCATTCAACTCGTGATCGCCGCGCAGCAACAACAACCATACCTCCTTCTGCTTGGCGCCGTTGTCTTCCTTCTCGACGGCCAGCACGACCGACTTGACCGTTTGCGACAGCGGCACGCCGAGCAACGCGGCCACATCCTCGCACCTTGCCTTGCCCGGCGTCGACACCTTGGTCAGCGGCTGCGTCGCGGCGCCGCGCGTGGCGATCACCGGCAAGGCTTCTGCCGCTTCCATATTGGCCGCGTAATCGGACGTCGGGCAATACACCAGCGCGTCCTCGCCGGTGTCGGCGATCACGTGAAATTCGTGCGAACCCGAGCCGCCGATCGCACCGTTGTCCGCCGCCACCGCGCGGAACTGCAGGCCGAAGCGTGTGAAGATTTTCACGTAGGCGTCGAACATGATCTGGTACGAACGCTTCAGGCCCTCGACGTCGCGATCGAAGGAATACGCATCCTTCATGGTGAACTCGCGTCCGCGCATCAGCCCGAAACGGGGCCGGCGTTCGTCGCGGAACTTGGTCTGGATGTGATAGAAGTTGACCGGCAGCTGACGGTACGAGCGGATGTCGCTGCGCACCACATCGGTAATGACTTCCTCGGAAGTGGGTTGAATGGCGAAATCGCGGCCATGCCTGTCCTTCACGCGCATCAGTTCGGGGCCCATCTTGTCCCAGCGTCCCGTCTCCTGCCACAGCTCAGCCGGTTGCACCAGCGGCATCAGCAGTTCGATGGCGCCGGCACGGTTCATTTCTTCCCTGACAATCGCTTCCACCTTGCGGATCACGCGCAAGCCGATCGGCATGTAAGTGTAGATACCCGATCCGAGACGCTTGATCATGCCGGCCCGCATCATCAATTTGTGGCTGACGATTTCCGCATCGGAAGGCGCTTCTTTAAGGGTGGAAATGAAAAAACGGGATGCACGCATGGCGACAATTCTTTTTAAAAGGAGAGGGTTATAATCGACTCAATTTTAAAGTATTGGCTGGCCGATGCACCCACTCATCAAACAATTGATGCCCGTCCTTTCCGCCCGTTGGCTGTCGCCGAAACGGCCGGACATCCGTGTACGCAGGTCGATGTTGAGCTGAGGTTCGTCCGCCGCAGAAAGTTTGAGGTGCAACATGCTGGATCGTGAAGGCTTTCGCCCTAACGTCGGCATCATTCTGCTGAATGCCCACAACGAAGTCTGGTGGGGCAAGCGGGTGCGCGAGCATTCGTGGCAGTTTCCGCAGGGCGGCATCAAATTCGGCGAAACGCCGGAACAGGCGATGTATCGCGAGCTGGAGGAAGAAGTTGGCTTGCGCGCGGAGCATGTCAAGATCATCGGGCGCACACGCGACTGGCTGCGTTACGAAGTACCCGACCATTTCATCAAACGCGAAATCCGCGGCCATTACCGCGGCCAGAAACAGATCTGGTTCCTGCTGCGCATGGTGGGACGCGATTGCGATGTCAATCTGCGCATGACGGAGCACCCCGAATTCGATGCGTGGCGCTGGCACGATTACTGGGTGCCGCTGGATGTCGTGATCGAATTCAAGCGTGACGTCTATCAGCGCGCCTTGCAGGAGCTATCGCGCTTCCTGTCCAAGCCACCGCACGGACACAGCAACACGCGTTACCTGCGTCAATCGCATCCGCCGAAAAAATCCGGCGATATCCCCAACCAAGGAAAAAAAAATCAGCATGAATAATATTTTTCGTGCAGCAGCCGGGCAGCACGACCGGCATGTGCGCTCGCACGTCATCAAGCGCCTCGCGCAAAAACTGATCGGGCTCACCTTGCTGCTGACGATGGGCACGGCATTGGCACAATCCTTCGACGAAGATTACGACGACGAAAATCGGCCATGGCAGGAAATCGCGGTGCAGCTACCGGCTCCTCCAAAGGATGAAAACCTGCTGCCTTTCTACGTCAGCCCGACCGCGACACAGAAATTCTTCGTTGATGCGAAATCGATCAGCGTCGGTTCCGACAACGTGGTGCGCTATACGCTGGTATCGATCAGTGAGGAAGGGGCGAAGAACGTCACTTATGAAGGTATCCGCTGCGAGACTTTCGAGAAGAAGATTTATGCGATTGGAGAAGAGGATGGCAGTTGGGCGCGTTCGCGTCGTAACCAATGGGAAGGCATCGTCCGCGGCTTCGCAAATCGCCAACACGCGGCGCTTGCCAAAGACTATTTCTGCGAGAACACGTCCGTCGCCGGCAAAGCGGAAAGCATCGTTTATCGTCTGAAGAACAAGAAGACGCTGACCGATGACCTAGTACAGTGAATTAGCGGAGCAACGCGCTCAACGATACGCCACTTTGCTTTACAGCAGCACCAGGTTATCGCGATGAATCAGCTCGGGTTCCTCCACGAAACCGAGGATCGCTTCAATCTCTCCTGATGGCTTGCGCATGATGCGCCGTGCCTCCGAGCTCGCGTAGTTAGTAATGCCACGCGCAACCGGCCGGCCTGAAGGATCGACGCAGGTAATGACGTCGCCGCGGCCGAATTCGCCGCTCACTTCCGTTACGCCGATGGGCAATAGCGATTTGCCCTCGGCCGTCAGCTTTTGCACTGCGCCTGTATCGAGCATCACCTTGCCTGCCGTCTGCAGGTGATCGGCCATCCACTGCTTGCGCGCCGTCAATTGCGCAGTTTGCGCAGTCAGCTGCGTCCCGATTGCCTCGCCGCCAGCCAGACGGCTCAACACACGTTCCTCCCGGCCCCACGCAATCACGGTGTGCGCTCCCGACAACGCGGCTCGTTTGGCCGCCAGGATTTTGGTCAACATTCCGCCTCTACCAAGACTGCTGCCGGCACCGCCAGCCATCGTCTCCAGCGCGGGATCACCGGCCTTTGCTTCATGCACGAATTGCGCATTCGCGTCCTTGCGCGGATCTGCCGTAAAAAGGCCACGCTGATCGGTCAGGATGATCAGCGCATCGGCTTCGATAAGATTAGCGACCAGTGCGCCGAGCGTGTCGTTGTCGCCGAATTTGATTTCATCGGTAACGACCGTGTCGTTCTCATTGATGATTGGTACGACGCCGAGACGCAAAAGCGTAAACAGCGTGGAGCGCGCGTTCAGGTAGCGCTCCCTGTCAGCGAGATCGGCATGCGTCAACAGAACTTGGGCGGTACGGACGTCATGCTCGCGGAAGCTGGTTTCATAGATCTGTGCGAGTCCCATCTGACCCACTGCGGCGCACGCCTGCAATTCGTGGATGCCGGTTGGACGCCTGTCAAAGCCGAGGCGTTGCATGCCTTCTGCAATCGCGCCGGAACTGACCAGCACGACCTCCTTACCCAGGCTGCGTAACTGAACGATCTGCTCGGTCCATTTCTGGATAGCAGTAGCGTCGAGCCCCTTCCCATCGTTGGTAACGAGGGAGGAACCCACTTTGATGATGACGCGCTTTGCGTCTTTAATGACCGATTGCATGTCCGGATCGCCGCTGATTATTGTCGAGATTTGGTGCGGTGTTACGGTCCAACGACCGCATCTGAATTATTCGAGCATCTTGAAGCGCGGATCGTCTGGATCGATGGAGTCGATACCGCGTGCTTCCTCCGTCATCTGCGGTGTCGCCTCGGTGCGCTGCTCGGCCTGGCGCTGCTGCGCAAGATAATCGTAGATCTCGATGATCAGGTCGTTGCAGCCTTCGCGCGTCAGTGCAGAGATCTCGAATACCGGCCCCTTCCAAGCGAAGCGCTTGATGAAATCCTTTACCCGTTTGCTGCGTTCACCTTCCGGCACCACGTCGAGTTTGTTCAACACCAGCCAGCGCGGTTTGTCGAACAAGGATTCGTCATATTTCTTCAATTCCTTGACGATCGCTTTGGCTTCCTTGACCGGATCGACACCTTGATCGAAAGGCGCGAGATCAACGATATGGAGCAGCAAGCGCGTGCGCTGCAAATGTCGCAGGAACTGGTGGCCGAGGCCGGCGCCTTCGGACGCGCCTTCGATCAGGCCAGGGATGTCGGCAATAACGAAGCTCTTTTCGTGGCTGACGCGCACCACACCGAGATTCGGATGCAGCGTGGTGAACGGATAATCAGCAATCTTCGGCCGCGCATTCGATACGGCGGTAATGAAGGTCGACTTGCCGGCATTGGGCATCCCCAGCAAGCCGACGTCAGCCAGCACCTTCAGTTCGAGGCGCAGTTCGCGGCGCTCGCCTTCCTTGCCGTCGGTCTTCTGCCGTGGCGCACGATTGGTCGAGGACTTGAAGTGGATATTGCCCCAGCCACCCTCGCCTCCCTTGGCCAGCAATGCGTGCTGTCCATGCTCCGTCAGGTCAGCGACGATCTCTCCATCGTTCTGATCGATGATCAGCGTGCCGACAGGCATGCGCAGGAAGACGTCATCGGCACCTTTGCCGTAACAATCGGAACCGCGGCCGTTTTCGCCGCGGCCCGCCTTGTGGATCTTGGAATAACGGTAATCGACCAGCGTGTTGATATTGCGATCCGCGACGGCCCAGATGCTGCCGCCCTTGCCGCCGTCGCCGCCATCCGGCCCGCCAAACGGCCTGAATTTTTCACGACAAAAGGAGGCGACGCCGTTGCCACCGTCACCGGCAATGACTTCGATTTTTGCTTCGTCGATGAATTTCATGTGTGCCGCCTGAAAACTAAAAAGGCTCTACCGTCGGCAGAGCCTTTTGATGGAAGGCTTGCGCCTTACTTGCTAGATCGTGCTCGTCTTAAGCAGCGACAACCGTCACGTAATGACGCTTCAACGCGCCTTTGGTAACGAATGCCACTTTGCCGTCGACCAGTGCAAACAAGGTGTGATCCTTGCCGATGCCGACGTTTTCACCAGCGTGCATTTTGGTGCCGCGTTGACGAACGATGATGCCGCCCGCGTTGATTGCCTGACCGCCGTAAACCTTCACGCCGAGACGTTTCGATTCCGAATCACGGCCGTTGCGCGTAGTGCCGCCGCCTTTTTTGTGTGCCATTTCTGACTCCTTTAACTATTAGTCCGATACCGGCTTAGCCGTTGATCGCGACGATTTGCAATTCGGTGTAATTCTGGCGATGACCTTGGTGCTTCTGGTAGTGCTTGCGTCGGCGCATCTTGAAAATCTTCACCTTGTCGTGACGACCATGGGAGACAACCGTGGCACGGACCGTAGCACCTGCAACCAGCGGGGCACCAAACTTGATGGTGTCACCGGCGCCCACTGCGAGCACCTGGTCGAGAGTGATTTCGGATCCAATGTCAGCCGGTATCTGTTCTACTTTAAGTTTTTCGCCAGCAGCAACTTTGTATTGTTTGCCGCCGGTTTTTATGACCGCGTACATGTGAACCTCTATCAATGAATTGAAAAGAACTTTTCTCCGCTTGTCGATTTAACCAAGAATCGCGGAAAACCCCAAATTATACATGGACTTACCTGAGCCGTCAAAGCGAATATGCTCCTCAGGCACAGGCCTCAGCAGCTCGAAGTACCTGCCGGAAGCCTCGCTGCATGTCCCGTTTTGGTGATTTGTCATCGTATAATTCCGCGTCAACGCTATCTATCATTACATCAGGCTTATCTTGAGTTCCGCACCTGCCGCTGCAAGCAATCCCCTTATCGCACCGATTTCGGCCGACATGCAAGCGGTCGACAGGGTTATCCGCCAGAAATTGCATTCGGAAGTGGCGCTGGTCAGCCAGATCGCCGATTACATCATCAGTGCCGGCGGCAAGCGTATCCGTCCGGTTCTGGTTCTGCTGATGGCTAACGCTTATGGTTACGGTGGTACCGCACACCATCAACTGGCTGCCGTCATCGAGTTCATCCATACCGCCACGCTGCTGCACGACGACGTCGTCGATGAGTCCTCACTTCGCCGCGGACGCAAGACAGCCAACGCGCTATTCGGCAATGCCGCCTCCGTGCTGGTCGGCGACTTTTTGTATTCGCGTGCTTTCCAGATGATGGTATCGGTGGGCGATATCCGCGTCATGCAAATTCTGGCCGATGCGACCAACGTCATTGCGGAGGGTGAAGTACTGCAGTTGCTGAACATGCACGATCCTGATGTATCGGAAGAGCGCTACACGCAAGTGATCCGTTCCAAGACCGCCAAGCTATTCGAGGCCGCGGCACAACTCGGCGCATTGATCGCTGGAGCTTCGGATGCCGACATTGAAGCCGCTGCGGAATACGGGCGCTCGCTCGGCACCGCCTTCCAGCTGATCGATGACGTACTGGATTACTCCGGCCAATCAGAAGACATCGGCAAAAACGTCGGCGACGACCTGCGAGAGGGCAAGGCGACCTTGCCATTGATTTATCTGATGGAGCATGGCCGCGCAGAACAACGCAGCCTGGTCCGCAGCTGCATCGAAAACGGCGACGAAAAACATTTTGATACGGTGCTCTCTGCCGTAACGTCTTCAGGAGCCTTGGACTACACGAAGAGGAAGGCGGAGAACGCCGCCGGACGCGCGACGGCTTCATTGGCGGGCTTGCCAAACAATGTATTCAAGGACACGTTGTTGAAGCTTGCCGAGTTTGCCGTACACCGCAATCACTAAGCGCACGCAAGCGATGTTGCAATTCTTCCGCAAAAAGTAACAATCACGGCCTGTTGCTTTACAAAATAGATGCTGGGAGGCATTATCTACCGCACCCCTCGATGATCCGATCGACTTTTCCGGTGTAAATATCCATGGCTGCAGTGCTTCCCAGTTCGGCGTCAACCAACGCGATGTCAGGCCTCGCGCGCGCCTTGCTGCAAGCCGGCAGATTGACACAGCAGCAGGCCGAAACGGTCGCGCGCCAGGCAGCCAACGACAAGATTCCTTTTATTGATGCACTGTTGAGCAGCGACGCGATCAATGCTCCGGCACTCGCCGCCTTCTGTTCAGAAACCTTCGGCTATCCGATGGTCGACATCGGCGCCATCAATCAGTCGCTGCTGCCCGAAAAGCTGCTCGATCAAAAACTGATGCAAAGCCAGCGCGTGATCGCGCTTGCCAAGCGAGGCAACAAGATTTCCGTTGCCATATCGGACCCCACCAATGCGCACGCGCTGGAACAGATCAAGTTCCAGACCGAGATGACGGTCGAGCCGATCATCGTCGACCACGGCATTCTGCTGAAACTGCTGGAAAAACTTGGACAAAGCGCCGAACAGAATCTGACTGAACTGATTGGCGACGATCTCGACAGCATCGATTTTGCCGACGAAGAGCTGGCAGCCACATCCGATGGTGCGGCGCCGGACATCGACGATGCGCCGGTCGTCAAATTTCTCCAGAAGATTCTGATCGATGCCATCAACATGGGCGCATCCGATTTGCACTTCGAGCCTTTCGAAAAGTTCTATCGCATTCGCTTCCGGGTCGACGGCGTGCTGCGCGACATCGCGCAACCGCCACTGGCGATCAAGGAAAAGCTCGCCTCCCGCATCAAGGTCATTTCAAAGCTCGACATTTCCGAGAAGCGCGTGCCGCAGGACGGTCGCATGAAGCTCGTGATGTCGAAGGCGCGCTCCATTGACTTCCGCGTCAGCACATTGCCCACACTGTTCGGCGAAAAGATCGTGATGCGTATTCTGGATGGTTCGCAAGCCCAGGTAGGCATCGATGCGCTGGGCTACGAGCCGGATCAGAAGGAATTGCTGATGGATGCGATCCAGCGCCCTTACGGCATGGTGCTGGTCACCGGTCCGACGGGTTCTGGTAAGACGGTGTCGCTATACACCTGCCTGAATATTCTGAATAAACCTGGCATCAATATTTCGACTGCGGAAGATCCGGCCGAGATTAATCTGCCCGGCGTCAACCAGGTTAACGTCAACGACAGGGCCGGGCTTACCTTCCCGGTCGCGCTGAAAGCCTTCCTGCGTCAGGATCCGGACATCATCATGGTCGGTGAAATCCGCGATCTCGAAACGGCCGACATCGCGATCAAGGCCGCGCAGACGGGCCACATGGTTTTCTCCACGCTACACACCAACGATGCGCCGGCCACGCTGACGCGTCTGATGAACATGGGCGTGGCGCCCTTCAATATCGCCTCTTCCGTCATCATGATCACCGCGCAGCGTCTGGCGCGTCGACTGTGCACGTGCAAGCAAACGACCGTCATTCCGGATGAAGCCCTGCTCGAAGCCGGTTTCAAGGAAGAGGATCTGGACGGTACCTGGCTTCCGTACAAACCGGTCGGCTGCGAACGCTGCAACGGCAATGGCTACAAGGGCCGCGTCGGCATCTATCAGGTCATGCCGATCAGCGAGGATATCGAACGTATCATCCTCAACCACGGTACTGCATTGGAAATTGAAGCGCAGGCAAAGAAAGACGGCGTGCGGACATTGCGGGAATCGGGCTTGTTGAAGGTCAAACAGGGAATGACAAGCCTGGAAGAAGTTCTCGGCTGCACCAACATATAAAAAAGAGGCATACGCATGGCAACTTCGGTACGCAAGGCGGGAGCGGGTTTGGCCAAGGAGTCCGTCTTCGCCTGGGAAGGTCGCGACAAATCCGGCAAGGTGGTACGCGGCGAACTGCGCGCCAACGGTGAGGCGGTCGTCAATGCAACCTTGCGGCGCCAGGGCGTACTGGTTACCAAGGTCAAGAAGAAAGCCTATCGCAGCGGCAAGAAGATCAAGGAAAAGGACATCACGCTGTTCACGCGCCAGTTGGCGACAATGATGAAAGCCGGCGTGCCACTGCTGCAATCCTTCGATATTGTCGCCAAGGGCAATGAGAACCCTGCGGTCTCCAAGCTCATTCAGGATATTCGAGCCGATGTCGAAACCGGCACCAGCCTGAACCAGGCTTTCCGTAAGTTCCCGCTCTATTTCGATCCCTTGTTCTGTAATTTGGTCGGAGCTGGCGAGCAGGCCGGTATTCTGGAAGACCTGCTGACACGTTTGGCGATTTACAAGGAAAAAACACTGGCGATCAAGTCGAAGATCAAGTCGGCAATGTTTTATCCCGTCTCGATTCTCGCCGTCGCCTTCGTCGTGACGGCCGTCATCATGATCTGGGTAGTGCCTGCCTTCAAGGACGTGTTCAAGAGCTTCGGCGCCGACCTGCCGGCCCCAACGCTGATGGTCATCGCGATGTCGGACTTTATGGTTGCATACTGGTACATCATCTTCGGCGCCTTGTTTGGCGGCCTCTACCTTTTCTTCCAGTCATGGAGACGTTCAGTGAAGATGCAGCAGACGATGGACCGCCTGCTGCTGAAAGTACCGGTATTCGGCGCAGTGATCCGCAAGGCGACGATCGCGCGCTGGACCCGTACGCTGTCGACGATGTTTGCGGCCGGCGTGCCCTTAGTCGAGTCGCTGGACTCAGTCGGAGGCGCCTCGGGTAACGCCGTGTATGTCGAAGCGACGCGCAAGATTCAGACCGAAGTAGCTACCGGTACCAGTCTCACCGTCGCCATGCAGAACGCCGACGTTTTCCCGAACATGGTGACCCAGATGGTCGCAATTGGCGAAGAGTCGGGCGCGCTCGACAGCATGCTGAGCAAGGTAGCGGATTTCTTCGAGGCGGAAGTTGACGAAGCAGTGGCTTCGCTGTCGAGCCTGATGGAGCCGTTGATCATGGTCGTTCTCGGCGTACTCATTGGCGGTTTAGTGGTCGCCATGTACCTGCCGATCTTCAAGCTGGGTTCCGTGGTCTGATGATGGATTTTTTGTGGTCCACGCCGGCGGGCAGTGTCCTTCCTGCCATGTTCGCGGGTGTGTTGGGTTTGCTGATCGGCAGTTTCCTCAACGTCGTGATCCATCGCCTGCCAAAGATGATGCAGCGCGAGTCAGACAACTATGTGGCGCAGGAAAGCGGCAAGCCGCTGCCACACGAAGACCGCTACGATTTGCTGATGCCCCGTTCAGCATGCCCGCATTGCGGGCATCAAATCAGCGCGCTCGAAAATATTCCGGTGTTGAGCTACGCCATCCTCGGCGGCAAGTGCAGTGCCTGCAAGGCGCCAATTTCCATCCGCTATCCGATCATCGAGTTACTGACTGGGCTGTTGTCCGCTTTTCTGATCTGGTATTTCGGCAGTGGGTTGGCAGGTATCGCCACACTGGTGTTCGCCTGGCTGCTGATTGCGATGACCTTCATCGATGCCGATACACAACTGCTTCCGGACGACCTGACGCTGCCGTTATTGTGGCTAGGTCTTCTGCTCAATCTAATTGGTACTTTCGTTCCGCTGAACGAAGCGGTAATCGGTGCCGCCGCGGGTTATCTGTGCTTGTGGTCGATCTATTGGCTGTTCAAGCTGACGACCGGCAAGGAAGGTATGGGCTATGGCGACTTCAAGCTGCTTGCGGCACTCGGTGCATGGCTGGGCTGGAAGATGCTGCCTGCGATCATTCTGATGTCCTCGCTGGTCGGTGCAATCGTCGGTATTGCGCTGATCATTCTGGCGAAACGCGGACGCGACATTCCCATCCCGTTCGGTCCTTATCTTGCCGCCGCCGGCCTGCTTGCACTGCTGTACGGCAAATCACTGACCCAGATGTATCTGGGCCTATATTGAGGCGATGGCAAAGTTTGCGGTCGGCCTGACCGGTGGCATTGGCAGCGGCAAGAGTACCGTTGCTGATCTCTTTGCTGCGCAGGGAGCCGCTGTGATTGACACCGATTCGATCGCACACCTGCTGACTGCCGCGGGCGGGCTCGCCATTCCGCACATTCGTACGATATTCGGCGACGAGTATCTGACTGCGCAGGGCGCGATGGACAGGCAGAAGATGCGCGCCGCCGTCTTTACCAATCCGGCGACGAAGGCGAAACTGGAAGCCATCCTGCATCCGCTGATTCGCTCGGAAACAGAACGTGCCGTATCCGTGGCGCACGGGCCTTACGTCGTGATCGTCGTGCCTCTGCTGGTCGAGTCCGGCGTTTGGCAGCAGCGCGTCTCTCGCGTGCTGGTGGTCGACTGCCCCGAAGACATTCAAGTTCGCCGCGTCATGCAGCGCAATGGCTTCAGCGAGGAACAAGTGCGTGCAATCATGGCAACGCAGGTTCCGCGTACGCAACGGCTGGCCGCTGCGGATGACGTCATTCTCAATGACGGCCACGATCCGTCGGCGTTACAGAAGCAGGTCGCCACGCTGCATCGTCGTTATCTTGCCTTGGCGGGATAGCCACTGAACATTCCGGCGCGCAAGCGGTCTGTATTGCTGCGCATTTATTACCCGCCGGCCGAAGCCCTCAATAAATTCTTGGCATATTTGTATTTTGGTGCCGCTTCGTTCAGAATCACACAAATTACTCGCACTGCCCGGTCAACTTTAAAGGGATGCCACTTTGATTGTTTACGAATACCCTTTCAACGAGCGTATTCGCACGCTGTTGCGGCTGGAAGACCTGTACGAAAAATTTGCGTTCTTCGTCAGCCAGGACCATCCGCAACACCATCATGTCGCCCTGTCCACCATTTTCGAGATGCTGGAAGTTGCCGGTCGCGCAGATCTGAAGTCCGATTTGCTGCAGGAGCTGGAACGCCAGAAGCAGACGTTGCTCACCTTCCGAAGCAATCCCAATGTCGAACCGGAAATGCTGGACGCCATCCTGTCCGAACTGGATCGCATCAGCAGTGCACTGGTCGCTTCGCAAGGCAAGACCGGGCAACATATCCGCGACAACGAGTGGTTAATGAGCATACGCGGCCGCACCATCATCCCTGGCGGCGCCTGTGAATTCGATTTGCCCTCGTATTACGCGTGGCAGCACGAGCCGGCCGAACAGCGTCTGGAAGACATTCAAAAGTGGTTCTCGCCGCTCGTGCCGCTGTTTGATGCGATCGGCATGGTGTTGCGCCTGCTGCGCGAATCCGGCCGCCCGGTCAAGATCATCGCGCAAGCCGGCAGCTATCAGCAGATGCTGCAAGGCAAGGCCTATCAGATGCTGCGCCTGAACATCGAAGAAACGATGGGTGCCATTCCTGAAATCTCCGCGAACAAGTACATGTTGTGGATCCGTTTCACCTCGCAGGATGGCGACATGAAACCGAAGGCGCTGGAAGGCGACGTGCCTTTCGAACTAAGCCTGTGCAGCTTCTGAGAACAAGAAATGGTTGCGATTGTTGATTGCCCGACCTGCGGCGCCAAGGTCGAATGGACGGAAGAGAACAAGTACCGCCCGTTCTGTTCGTTGCGCTGTAAGCAGATCGATCTCGGCGCCTGGGCCGAAGAAAAGTATGTGATTCCGGTCGCTAATCCGCTGGACGACACCGACGACGACAATTCCCCGGCGCCGCAGCAATAGCTCAGCGCGCGCTCAACTCAGCGTAGCGTAGCTTGTCCAACCACTCAATCAAAGGCACGGTCGCCGGCAGCAGCGGTTCGACCGCGACGCAACCCTGCCATGCAAAAGCCTGATTCTCAAGTCCCTGCGGTTCCCCCTGCCACTCGCGGCTGATGTAGAAGTGCAACCGTACATGCGCATGTGGATAGACGTGCTCGACACCACACCATGGTTCGGCCGACATAATCTGCACGCCGAGTTCTTCGAGCAGCTCACGCTTTAACGCGTCGACGATCGTCTCGCCAACCTCCACCTTCCCACCCGGGAATTCCCAATAACCCGCATAAGGCTTGCCTTCCGGGCGTTGCCCGAGCAGCACGTCGCCATTGGGCTTCATCAGAATGCCGACGGCAACGTCAATCGGTGTGGTGGGAATGGCAGACACGAAATATCCTCGAACGATTACTGCGACGCCTTGCCGGCGTGGTCCTTGGCGAACTGCCAGGCAACGCGGCCCGACCGCGATCCGCGCTGCAAGGCCCAGCGTAATGCTTCCGGCTTGGCCGCTTCGATTTCCGCTTCGCGACAACCAAAATGCCGGAGCCAATGCGAGACGATATCGAGGTAGTCGTCCTGCTTGAACGGATAGAAGGTCACCCACAGACCGAAACGTTCGGACAGCGAGATCTTTTCTTCCACAGTCTCGCCCGGATGCAGGTCACCGTCGTCGCTATGGTGATAGCCGGCGTTGTCCGACATACGCTCCGGCAGCAAGTGGCGGCGATTCGAAGTCGCATAGATCAGCACATTATCGGACTGCGCGGAAACGCTGCCATCCAGCGCAACCTTCAATGCCTTGTAACCACCCTCGCCTTCCTCGAACGACAAATCGTCGCAGAAGATCACAAAGCGCTCGGGCCGAGCCGACACCAGATCAACGATATCGGCCAGATCAGCGAGGTCGCTCTTGTCGACTTCGATCAAGCGCAAACCCTGGGCCGCGAAACGATTCAGGCATGCCTTGATCAGGGAGGACTTGCCCGTGCCGCGCGCACCGGTCAGCAACACATTGTTGGCCGGTTTGCCTTCGACGAACTGTCGCGTGTTCTGTTCGATCTGTTCCTTCTGCGGTCCAATGTTATGCAGGTCGGACAGATCGATTGGCGATAGGTGCGCGACTGGCTGCAACCATCCGCGTCCGTTCGACTTGCGCCAGCGGAACGCAACCGCGGAATTCCAGTCCGGCACAGGCACGGATGGCGGTAGCATGGCTTCAAGGCGACCGAGCAAGGCTTCGGCACGTGTCAGGAATTGTTCAAGTTGCGTCATGGTTGTATTCGGTGAACCGCATCACTGGTCACGAGAAAAAGTCAGGAACGGTAATCGGCGTTGATCGACACGTAGTCGTGCGACAGATCGCAGGTCCAGATCGTCGCCGACGAACTGCCGCGCGCCAGCTTGACGCGTACGGTGATCTCGCTTTGTTTCATCACGCGCTGGCCATCGGCCTCCTGGTAGTCGGGATTGCGGCCACCGTTCTTCGCCACCCAGACATCATCCAGATAGAGATTCAGCTTGCTGACATCGAGATCGTCGACACCGGCATAACCGATTGCGGCCAGAATGCGGCCGAGATTCGGATCGGATGCAAAGAAAGCCGTCTTCACCAGTGGCGAATGGGCGATCGAGTAAGCGATCTTGCGGCACTCTTCGGCATCCTTGCCATCTTCCACGGTCACGGTAATGAACTTGGTCGCTCCTTCACCGTCGCGGACGATCGCCTGTGCAAGAAACTGCGACAGATCCAGCACGGCATCAAGCAGGAGCTTGTACTCGGCGGAGTTGGTCGCAGCAATTTCTACTGGCGATGCGCCGGTCGCGATCAGCATGAAGGAATCGTTGGTCGAGGTATCACCGTCAATTGTGATGCAGTTGAACGAACGGTTGGCCACATACTTCAGCATGTGATCGAGCACCGGTTGCGCCACTTTTGCATCGGTCGCCACGTAGCCAAGCATGGTCGCCATATTTGGCTTGATCATGCCGGCACCCTTGCTGATACCGGTCAGCGTGATGGCCTGACCGTTGATCACAACCTGGCGCGATGCCGCCTTTGGCTGCGTATCGGTCGTCATGATCGATTGCGCCGCGTTGAACCAGTTGTCCGTCTGCAGATTGCCGATCGCCTTTGGCAGGCCTGCTTTCAAACGATCGACGGGCAAGGGTTCGAGGATCACGCCAGTCGAGAACGGCAGAATCTGCGACGGCTCGCAACCCAGCAATGCGGCGAGTGCCTCGCATGTCGCATTCGCACTCGCCAGCCCGCTGTCGCCGGTGCCGGCATTCGCATTGCCGGTATTGACCACCAGCGCGCGGATCGGCTTGCCTGTGACGCGTTGCTCCAGATGCGCCTTGCATACCTGTACCGGCGCTGCACAAAATCGATTCTTGGTGAACACGCCCGATACGGTTGCGGTCTCCGCCAAACGCATCACCAGCAAATCCTTGCGGTCGGCTTTGCGAATGCCTGCCTCCGCGTGGCCAAGCTCGATGCCGGGCACGGCTTTCAGATCGGAGGGAACGGGAATCGGGGAGTTAACGGCCATGACGGTGCTTTCAGCGTAAAAATCGAAACGATTATTGTAAACATTTTGCCGACACGAAGGCGGCAGCCCGCGTGCTAGGGTAGCTGGTTCTTCGCCACGACGAACCAGGGCCGCATTGCAATCGGAATGACGAGCGCCTGCGCATTAACGGGAATCAGCGATTCGGACACCGAATTGAACACATTGCCGCCGATGACCGCGGCCCATCCTTCTTGCGCATGTACCTCCACGACCAAATCGCAATGTCCCGGCAAGCCAGGGCGAATGTCGTCGAGGGTCGACGCCGTGTTTTCGCCACGCGGCGCGCACAGCAGATCGCCTGGCGCGATCGGCTCGCTAGCTGCCGGGTGCAACGTGAACGCAGGCTGCGGACGCTGTTCGCGCTGCTGCAGGAAACTCAAATACGTGAAATGCACGTCGGATGGCGCAAACTGTTCGCGCGGGACATTGCCGGCCGCCATCAGGTAAGAAATGAACGCTGCGGACCAGGCCTGATCGCAATCGGCACCGCTCAATGCCTGACCAACTGCGCGCCAGTACAGCGCAACCCGCTGCACCGCTTCGCCTTCATCTTCCAGCAAACCCAGGCGCGGTGCACTGAGAACTTCACGCCGCATATCGATCTGTTGCTCGCCAAAAAAACGCCATTCGTTCTTCGCGATCTCGACCAGCGCAGCGCGCGTCGGCGGCGCGCTGCTGAGCGGCGTAATCGGTACGACCGCCGTGTGATGCGCCACCACTGGCTGCGTACTTGAACAAGCCTGCAAGAACATGAAGGCCGCGATGCTCGCACAGCACATGCATCGCTTCGCGGCTGAACCTAGCTGAATTGGCATTTGCTTTTCCGGATGGAAGTATGGACGCGATCCATAGGCCTTCGGCAAACGAAAACGCCAGGGATGCGAAACATCCCTGGCGTTTTTCATCCCGACAAGCCCGGCTCGTCGATCAAGCCAGCTTGCCGTGGCATTGCTTGTATTTCTTGCCGCTGCCGCAGGGGCAAGGGTCGTTGCGACCGACCTTCGGCATCGCATTCACTTGCGGATGTTGTGCCGATTGTTCGGGTGCAGCGGCCGGCGCGAGCAACTCTTCTGGCGCCGCATTGGCGTCGAAGTCCGCATGCTGGTAATGCACGTTCTCCACATGAGATTGCGCCAACTGTTCTTCGGCCGCGTCGATCTCTTCGCGGGATTGGATACGCACCGTCATCACGATGCGGATGACCTCATCCTTGATGCGGTTCAGCATCTGACCGAACAGTTCGAACGCTTCGCGCTTGTACTCCTGCTTTGGATTCTGCTGTGCATAACCGCGCAGGTGAATGCCCTGACGCAGATGATCCAGCGCTGCCAGGTGTTCGCGCCAATTGGAGTCGATTGCCTGCAGCATCACGCTGCGCTCGAAGCCACCGAAGGAATCCCGTCCGACGATGCCGACTTTCGCTTCGTATGCCGCGTCAGCCGCAGAGAGCAATTTTTCCAGCAGCTCTTCATCCGAAATGTTAGGTTCGGCTTCCAGTACTTTGGCCGCCGAAAAATCAAGTTGCCATTCATCGCGCAGCACTGCGTCGAGCGCAGGCAAGTCCCACTGTTCTTCCATCGATTGTTCCGGCACATAGGTGCGGAACACGTCGGCAAACACACCCTGGCGCAGCGAGGTAATCAGCTCGGACACGTCCTGCGTTTCCAGCAATTCGTTGCGCTGCTGATAGATCACCTTGCGCTGATCATTGGCGACGTCGTCATATTCGAGCAGCTGCTTGCGGATATCGAAGTTGCGCGCCTCGACCTTGCGCTGTGCGGATTCAATCGAGCGCGACACGATGCCTGCCTCGATCGGTTCGCCTTCCGGCATCTTCAGGCGGTCCATGATCGCGCGCACGCGGTCACCGGCAAAGATGCGCAGCAGCGGATCGTCGAGCGACAGATAAAAACGCGAGGAGCCAGGATCGCCCTGGCGACCGGAACGACCACGCAACTGGTTGTCGACTCGGCGGGATTCGTGGCGCTCGGTGCCGACGATATGGAGACCGCCAGCCGCAACCACTTGCTCGTGCAGCGATTGCCATTCGTCGCGCAGTTTTTGCGACTGTGCCGCCTTATCGGCGTCGCTCAACTGCTCATTCAATTCCAGCAACTGGATCTGCTTGCCGACATTACCGCCGAGGACGATATCGGTAC
>DATAHI010000126.1:0-18636 GCA_036263255.1 Oxalicibacterium sp.
GTCCTTGTTGCCGCCATAGACCGGGTCGCTGAAATACCCTTCGATGGTCAAGCTCAGCAGCGAATCGAAGAACACATTGGAAGGCACGCCCTGCAGGTCGACCGGATTGGTCTGCAAGGATTTCAGATAGGCATCCTGCTCCATCGCCGACAGCGAAGCGAATGCGCCGCCGTGCTTGCGTTGCACGTCGGCGTTCAGGCCGCGCAAGGCCGTGCGGAAGAGTTCGGAAGGAATGAAGGGCAACTGGTATCCCTGTGACGACGAACCCTGCTGCCATGGCCCGCTGCGGTACAGGCGCTCGCCCGCGCCCCATGCGCCATTCAGTTGTTTGTCCAGATAGAACTGCACGCCGGCTTCGGTTGCGCTCGGACCGGTGTCGTCCGGTGGAATCAACCGATCGATGGCCGCTTCGATGAACGCCGCCTCTTCCGGCTGGAAGAAGCTGTAGCCTTCATAGCCCTGCTCTTCCATGTGCCCATGATGGGAAGATTGTTGCGCCTTGGCAGACGCTGCCAGCACATTGGTCTGCGTACTGATTGCCGCTGCGGCCACGCCGGCGGCCTTGAAGAAGTTCCTGCGCGAAAGCTTGCTCATCGGTTCCTCACGTTTCTTGTTCTTGCTCGTGGAATGCCGGTGTGGCTGGCGAGTGGCCGCACGTCACCGCAAGAGTGTCACGCAAGGCGTTCGCAATCGATAGTCAGTGGAAAACTGATTGTTATGTAGGATTCGTCGAATGGATGTAAACAGCCGATACAAGGGGTTCACATCGAAGGTCACACCGTGCAGCGGGCGCACTTCACGCGACAACGCAGCACTTCTGCCACACTCCACGCCTGGGCAATGCAGCCGCGGGGCGTATAGGGTTCCTGCGCATCGAAGATTTCGCTGATCGTGCCCAGTCCCGCTTCGCCCAGATGCTGCTCGAAACCGTCGAGCAAACGGTCAACATCGGCAGCGTCATCCGGATGCAACTTCAGCCATGCATCGATGTAAGGACCGATCAGCCAGCCCCATACGGTGCCTTGGTGATACGCGGCATCGCGCGTCGGCAGATCGCCGGCATACACTTGCTTGTAGTCCGGGTGATCGGGTGACAGTGAACGCAAGCCGACAGGCGTCAGCAACTTCTTCTGCACGACCTCGATCACCGGCTGCCAGCGCTCCCGATCCAGTATCGGATGCTCTAGCGAGATCGCGAACAGCTGGTTCGGCCTGCATGCAGGATCATCGCCCTGTTCGCCATCAACCACGTCATACAGATAATTTCCCTGCGCATACCAGAACCGCGCATTGAAAGCGCTGCGCGCGCGCTCTGCATGTTCGCGCAGCGCCTGCGCTTCGGACTGCTCGCCCTCCTCGCTCAGCCAGCCTTCGAGCAGCTTCAGTGCGTTGTACCAAAGCGCATTCAATTCGACTGCCTTGCCGCGGCGCGGCGTCACGACCCAGCCGTTCACCTTCGCGTCCATCCAGGTCAGCTGATAGCCTTCCTGGCCTTGCTTCAGCAAGCCGTCCTGCGGGTCGATGCCGATGTTAAACAGCGTGCCGCGCAAATGATGTGCCACGATGTCCTTCAGCTTGGGCAGGATCGCGCGCAAGGTGTCACGGTCGCCGCTCGCCTGCACGTAGCGATGCAAGGCATGGAAAAACCACAGCGTCGCATCCGCCGTGTGGTACAGACCGGTCTTGCCATGCTCGGGGAACATGTTCGGGATCAGGCCGTCGCGCACATAGTTCGCGAAGGTACGCAGGATCGCGCCAGCCTCCCTTTGGCGGCCTGTCATCAGCGTCAATCCTTCCAGACTGATCATCGTGTCGCGGCCCCAGTCGGTGAACCAGTGATAGCCTGCGATCACCGTTTTCACGTCGCGCCCGCTCGCGCGTGCGCGAGCTGTCTCTTCCGCACGGCCGGCCGGCGTGATGATGAACTGGTCGGCGGCGAGCACCAGCTCTGCCGCCATGCCGTGTTGCGCATGCGGTCCCGCGAGATCGAGCAAATGCTTGCGGCGCGTGACCTCGGCCGCACGCGCTTGCGCGGGTGTGGCCGATGCGATCACTTCCGGCGCATCGGTCGACGCGACCAGCGTCGCTTCCTGCCCCACCTCCAGCGTGAGCGTGAAATAGCCGGGGCTCCAGTGCTCGCCGACCGACGGATAGCCACGCTCCTTCTCCAACAAGAACATCACATCCGTACTGCGGCGACCATCGAAGGTGAAGGTGGCGTGCGCGTCTGGCACTGTCATGCTCAACGGCGGGAAGTCGCCGCCATGAAGGACATAGCGGTCCTCCTTGGCGGTCAATGAATAATTCTTGACGTCGACAAACACTTCATCGACTGCTGCTTCCAACGGACGAAAGTGCATTTCCGGCCGCAGTTCGATGCAAACAGGAACAGGAGCGCGCAGCAGACGATAGCCAACGTGCACGGTATTTTGCTGATGCGGCATCAGGATGCGCTTCTCCAGTTCCATCTCGCCGATCCGATAACGCCACACCGGCAAGCCCAGTTCCAGCCTGAACTCGACCAGATGGCTCGGGCACGACGCCTGTATATGCTGATTCACCGGTTCCAGTTCGATGCGCCCATTGGGCAAATGGACCATCTCTGTCAACTGCGTGAGCATCACCGTGCGGCCCAGCGGCGCAGGCAGCGACGCCACCAGCAAGCCGTGATAGCGACGCGTGACGATGCCGGACACCGTGCCGGAGGCATAACCGCCCAGCCCGTTCGCCACCAGCCATTCGCGCGTCAGCAAGGCGGTATTGTGCGAAGCGGACTGTCCGTCCCAAGGCATGCTGCGTACGAAATCATCGGCCATCTTGCACCTCTCCTTGTTCCTCTCTTTTCAGCTCGGCTGCGTTGCTTCCGCCGGCACCAGCACCATCGCCGACATGCCGGGCATGTGCCAACGCTGATCCGTCACGATCGCCGCAGTGCCGCGGCCGCCGTAGCGCGGATGCTCGCTGGACCAGCGCAGTTGCCAGTCACACCCTTCGGGCGGCGCCAGCAACGGTTCGGGCATCGGCGACAACGGCAGGTCCGTGCCGAAGTTGATGACCAGCAGACGGTCCTCGCCACCCTGCTGCGCGAAGAAGCGCAGCGCAAACGCGCAGGGCGACAGCACCGCGCCATCGACGCCGCCGCGATGCGGCAGCGAGAACACCGGATCGTCGCGCCGCATTGCGAGCAGATCGCGGTGAAGCTCGTAGACCTCGCGATGTCCGCCGTGTTCCGAGCCGAGCTCCGACCAATCGAGTTTGCAGCGGGTGAAGGTCTCGCTTGCATGCGGCGCGCTGAGATACGGTTGCGTCCCGGCATCGGCCAGAAAAGGAAACTGATGCAGGAATTCGAGGCGCCCCTTATGCACCAGCGGAGCGAGCTCTTCATTGTGATCGGCGAAATACAGGAAAGGTGACGACGCGGCAAATTCCTGCCCCTGGAACAGCATCGGCGTAGCGGGACCGAGCAGCAGCAAGGCCGTCATCGCGCGGCACATGCCGGGGCTGGCGATCTGATGCAGGCGCTTGCCGAAGCCCGAGTTCGCCACCTGGTCGTGGTTCTGCAAGAAATGTACGAAGGCGTCCGGAGCGAGTTGCAATTCCGGCGTGCCGCGACGCTGCTTCTGCCAGCGGTACCACTGGCCCTGATACAGGAAGCCGTACTTCACTGCCGAGATGAAGGTCTGCGGCGCACCGGTGTAGTCGCTGAAATAGGCGTCGGTATATCCGCGCAAGGCCACCATTGCCGTATGGTGGAAGTCATCGTTCCACAAAGCGTCGATGCCATAGCCACCGTTTTCCGGCGGATGCACCAGCCGCACATGCTGCGGTTCGTTTTCGCCGACGATAAAGCATGCGCGCCCGTCCGAAGCCTGACGCACCTTGCGCACAATGGCGCCAAGCACGTGCTCCGCCGAACCATCGAAGATCTGTTGCGTTGCATCGAGCCGCAAGCCGTCCATGTGAAACTCTTCGATCCAGTACCCGGCGTTGCTGATAAAGAATTCGCGTACCGGCGCAGCGTTCTCGCCATCGAAATTGATCGCGTCGCCCCACTCGCATTTATAGCGATCGGTAAAGTAATCGCGCGCGTAGTGGCCCAGGTAGCAGCCGCTCAGGCCGCAATGGTTGTAGACCACGTCGAGAATCACCGCCATGCCGAGCGCATGCGCGCGATCGACGAAATGCCGCAAATCGTCCGGCGTGCCGTAATGGTGATACGGCGCAAACAGCGTTACGCCGTCATAACCCCATCCGAAGCTGCCGTCGAATTCGGCAACCGGCATCACTTCGATGACGGTGATGCCGAGCGTGGCCAGTTCGGGCAACTGTGCGGTCGCCGCTTCGAACGTGCCCTGCTGTGTGAATGTGCCGACATGCATCTCGTAGATCACGCGCCGATTTTTCGGTATGCCGCACCAGGCCTGATCAGTCCAGGAGAAGCCGCGCGGATCGATGACGCGCGACCACTTGTGTGGCCCTTCCGGCTGAAAACGCGATGCCGGATCGGGGTAGACCTGCTCGCTGCCATCGATGCGAAAGCCGTAATCGCTACCGACTTGTGCATCGCTTGCCGTGCAGGACCAGTAGCCCTTGTCTTCCGGCATCATCGGTATTTCGTTCGGCGCCAAAGATGCAATGCCATTGCGATGCAATACCAGCGTCAACTCCCTGGCGCGCGGCGCCCATACGCGGAAATGTACGCCGCCGTTCGGCAAAACCTCGGCGCCGACAGGCAGTCTTCTGTCTACCGTCATTGATTGCTCGCTAAAAAGCTTGGGGGGAACACTGCTACGAAACGTAGAGTTAGTCCTTGAATTCCCTCAACGGTTCAAGCCGGGCAGAAAGAGGCAGATGGAAACACGAATGACGGAAGATAACCCGCAGGACGCTTTTCCCTCAGGTGCCGAAAGGAAACCCCCTACAAAGCGCCGGCTCGGCGAAACCTGATCGCCGCGATTCTTCGGTAATCGATGCGACCAGTTTTCGCTGGCCGCATCATATTCAAGCGACTTCCGGCATCAAACGTATCGGTACCGATTTGCCGGCCGGCACCTTGCTTTCCTTCGCATAATGCGACAAGGGAATCAACGGGTTCAATTCGGGAAAATAGCCGAGCACGCAGCCGGCGGGAATGTCGAACGGCTGTACGCGCAGATGCGGCACGCTGCGATGCACGCCGTCGCGGCTGTCGGTGACCGCGGTCACGAAGGACGCTTCTTTCAATCCAAGACGTCGCATGTCCTCGGCATTCATCAGCAACACCTGCCGGGTGCCGAACACGCTTCGGAAACGA
This sequence comes from Oxalicibacterium sp., assembly GCA_036263255.1. Taxonomy (GTDB): domain Bacteria; phylum Pseudomonadota; class Gammaproteobacteria; order Burkholderiales; family Burkholderiaceae_D; genus Oxalicibacterium. The sequence continues at coordinate 5,294 of DATAHI010000126.1, forward strand.
TCATCCAGCGCATAGACCGTGGTATTGAACTGGCTGTCGCCACGCGTTGTCATCAAGCGCAGCACGTCCGGCCCGCATACAGGCAAGTCCGGATCTTCTTCCAGACTGTCCGGCGTCATGAAATTCGCCTTGCCGTTCTCCGTATTCCATTTGCGATGCCGCGCACCCAGCGGCCGATGGAAGCCGCCTGGCGTCCACATCCGCGCATTGAAGTCGTGGAAGATGTCGGGATAGGTCTGCGCGATCGCATCGCGTATCTTCGAATAATCGCCGACCCATGCATCCCAATCGACCTTCACATTCGGCGGCACGATTTCCTTGGCAATACCTGCCACGATCGCAGGCTCCGACAACAGCGTGTCAGCAATCGGCCGCGCGACGCCGCGCGAACCGTGCATGCATCCAGTGCTGTCTTCCATCGACACCGCTTGCGGGCCAGTCGCCTGCTCGTCGACTTCAATGCGGCCGCGGCATGGCAACAGATACGATTTCTTGCCGTGCACCAGCGCGCTGTGATTGAGTTTGGTAAGAATCTGTACAGTCAACGGGATGCGGCGCCACGCCGGATCCATCTGGCTGTGGTCGGGAATCGCGCGGACGAAATTCCCTCCCAGCATGATGAAGGCCGAGATATTGCCCTGCAGGATCTGTTCGCAGGCTTCGACCGTGTTCAAGCCTTTCTTCATCGGCGGCTCGAAGCCGTACATAGCCTTCAGCTTGTCGTTCGGGACCTTGTCGGGCTTTTCCGTGATACCGACAGTGCGCTGCCCCTGCACATTCGAATGCCCGCGAATCGGGCAGATGCCGGCGCCCGGCTTGCCCATATTCCCGCGCAACAGCAATAGATTGGTCAGCATGTGGATATTGCGCACGCCCTCGCGATGCTGGGTGACGCCCATGCCGTACAGCAGCATCACCGATTTCGCACGCGCGTAAGTCTGTGCAGCCTGCGCGAGCTCGGCGCGCGTCACACCCGAAATGCGTTCGATTTCATTCCAGTCGGCAGCGCGTGCAGCGGCCGCAAATTCCTCGAAGCCACTGGTGTGCTCGGCGATGAATTGCGCATCGACGATACGGGGACGTCCTTCACGTTGCGCGGCATCGTCCTCCTCGATGATCCATTTCGCCATGCCCATGGCGGCAGCCGAATCGCCGCCCACCTTGATCTGCACGAACTGCGTGCTGATCTGCGTACTGCCAGGCGTCAGCATTTCGACCGGCGATTGCGGATTGACGAATCGGTCCAGACCGCGTTCGCGTATCGGATTGAAAGTGATGATCGGCACACCGCGCTTGCGCGCTTCCTGCAGCGGATGCAACATGCGCGGCGCATTGGTGCCAGTGTTGTGGCCGAAGAACAGCAGGCAGTCGGCCTTTTCGAAATCGTCCAGCGTTACCGTGCCGACCGCCACGCCGAGTGTCTTCGGCAAGGCGACCGAGGTCGACTCGTGGCACATGTTGGAGCTGTCCGGCAAATTATTGCAGCCGTACATCCGCGCCATCAGCTGGTACATATACGAAGTTTCGAGCGAGGCGCGACCCGATGTGTAGAACACCACGGATTCTGGGCGCATCGTGCGCAGCTCTGCACCGATTTCCCTGAAGGCTTGATCCCACGCAATCGGCACGTACTTGTCGATCTCGGGATCGTAGCGCATCGGCTCTGTCAGGCGCCCTTGCGATTCCAGCGCGTACGCATCCCAGCCTTCCAGTTCGCTCACCGTGTGTTTGGCAAAGAAATCGGCATCGATCCGCTTGCTGGTGATCTCCCACGCGGTTGCCTTCGCGCCGTTCTCGCAGAATTCGAAGGCATGCGGATCGGCCGGCTTGGCCCACGAGCAGCTGACGCAGGCAAATCCGTCGGGCTTGTTCTGTTTCATCAGCACGCGCGTGCCGTGCACCAGCACATGTTCTTCAGTCAGGATGGAACCGAGCGCCTTGACCGAACCCCAGCCGCCGGCTGGATTATCGTATTCCTCGAAGGTGGCGGTTTCCGGATGATCTTCCTTCAGCATATGCAACTCCTTCACGATACCGAACGCAGCCACGCTGCCTTTCTACGACCGTCGCCTGTTCCGATAATTCACGCGATGCGATGCGATATTTATGATCCGCATATGAGCCTGTTGCAGCCGATCATCGCTGGACTGTGACGGCCGCGGAAAGCTGCTGCGGCGTCTGCCACGGTGCGCTCTGCACCTGACGCGTCGCGTAATCACTGCCGCTTATAACAAACAGCAAACTGATCATGAACAAGGCGATGAAGGCGGCCACGCGTATCGCTCTGCTTCCCCTGCGCAGATGCATGAAGAAGACCACCACCAGCGCCGCCTTGATGGCAGCGATCGCAAAGTTCACGAAGGTATTCCAAAAGCCGATCTCCAGCCATGCGCTGCTGAAGGTCGCCGCAAGCAAGACCATCAGGCAAAACCAGATCAGCAGTTGCCGCTTGTAGTCACCCATCTCATCCTCCCGCGCGTTCGATCAGGTACAACATCGGATAAAGGAAAATCCACACCACATCGACGAAATGCCAGTACAGCGCGGCGATCTCGATTTTTTCCTCATTGGCGAACAAAAGATTTCCGCGCCGCAGGTGCAACGCGAAGAACACCGTCAGCACGATGCCTGCGCACAGATGAACAGCATGCAGGCCGGTCAGAACGAAGTAGAGAAAGAAGAAAATTTCCGCACCGTCGATGTACTGAGGCGCGAATGAAAAGCGCAGGCCCGGCACCAGATGCTCCTGCCACTCGTGCCGGTATTCGATCCCCTTTAACACGAGAAAGAGCGCGCCGAGCGCTGCCGTCACGAACAGCAGACGCATGGCCAGTTTTGTTGCCCCAAGACGGCGTGCTGCCGCGGCGCTTGCAATCGCCGCACTGCTCGTCAGCAGCACCGCGGTGTTGATCGTGCCGAGCGCGATGTCGGTATGCCGGCTGGCGGCCCCGAAGGCTTCGCCGAAATGCGTGCGGCCATACAGATAGCCGAAGAACAGCGGGCCGAAAAACATCAGCTCCGTAGCGAGAAAGATCCACATGCCGAAGGTGGCTGCTTCGCGCTGCTGTTCCGCGCTGTCGAATTGCGAGGCGACGCGCATGGCGGCTTCGGTGCTCATTGCGCTAACCCGCTGGTGATCTGCGGTGTGTATGCGTAAGGCTCCTCCGTCACAACCGGCTGCGTTTCGAAATTGTCCTTCGGCGGCGGCGATGGCGTCTGCCATTCCAGTCCGGTCGCCTGCCAGGGATTCGCGCCTGCGCGCTTGCCGTAGAACAGCGACCACGCGAAGTAGAACATTGGCAGCAAATAGCCGATCGCGAGGATCGAAGCGCCGGCCGATGAGAGGATGTTCAGGACCTGAAATTCCGGCGGATAGGTGTGATAGCGGCGCGGCATGCCCTCGTAACCAAGCAGATACTGCGGAAAGAAGGTCAGGTTGAAGCCGCAAAAGATCAAGACCGCCGCGACACGTCCCCATATTTCCGGATACAGCCGGCCGGTGATCTTGGGCCACCAGAAGTGAATGCCGCCAAGGTAGGCCATCACCGCGCCGCCGACCATGATGTAGTGGAAATGTGCGACGACGAAATAGGTGTCGGTCAGGTGAACATCGAGCGCCAGCGAGGCAAGGAAGAGACCGGTCAACCCGCCGATCGTGAAAAGGCCGACGAAACCCAGCGCATACAGCATCGGTGCGGTGAACGTAATCGACCCCTTGTACAGGGTTGCGGTCCAGTTGAAGACCTTGATCGCCGACGGCACTGCCACCAGAAAACTGAGCAGCGAAAACACCATGCCGGCATACACCGATTGCCCGCTGACGAACATGTGGTGTCCCCACACCAGGAAGCCGATGATCGCGATGCCGAGAATCGCGTAGGCCATGAAGCGATAGCCGAATACGCGCTTGCGCGCGAAACACGGAATGATCTCGCTAACCACGCCCATCGCCGGCAACACCATGATGTAGACCGCCGGATGCGAGTAGAACCAGAACAGGTGCTGAAACAGAAGCGGATCTCCGCCCAGCGCAGGATCGAAGATGCCGACGTGCAGCAGGCGTTCCAGCCCGACCAGCACCAGCGTCATCGCGAGCACCGGCGTTGCCAGCACGAGAATGATGCTGGTCGCATAGTTGGCCCACACGAACAGCGGGAGACGGAACCATGTCATGCCCGGCGCGCGCATCGTATGCACGGTGACGATGAAATTCAGCCCGGTCATGATTGACGAGATGCCGACGATGAACACGCCGAGCATCACCATGATCACATTGGTATTCGAGAACATCGTCGAAAACGGCGTGTAGAAAGTCCAGCCGGTATCGACGCCGCCCAGCACCAGCGCCAGCAACGTGAAGATGCCGCCGATCATGTAGACGTACCAGCTCGCCAGGTTCAGACGCGGAAAGGCGAGATCGCGCGCGCCGATCATCATCGGCATCAGGAAGTTGCCCAGCACTGAGGGAATCGATGGAATCAGGAACATCCACACCATGATCACGCCGTGCGCGGTGAACAGCTTGTTGTAGGTGTCTGCCGTGACCAGATCGCCCTGCGGCGTCGCCAGCTCCAGCCGGATCACGGTCGCCGCCGCGCCGCCGATGAAGAAGAAGGCGATGATCGATGCCATGTACAGCAGCGCGATGCGCTTGTGGTCATGCGTAGTCAGCCAGGATCTCAGCGAAAAATCGCGGCTGAAATAGTTTTCCGGTCCGCTTGATGCGACCGGTTCATCGGTGCGCGGCGCGTTTGCTCGATTCTGTTCAGGGTCGCTGGCGATCGTCATGATCGGCTCCTGTCTGGCGTAGATATTCGATGATGGCAAGGATGTCTTCCTCGCTGACCTGCCCGGCGAAGGACGGCATGATGGGTGCGTAGCCGGCAACCACATCCTTTTTCGGCAGCAGGATGGAATCGCGCACGTAGTTTTCATCGGCGATCAGCGAGCGTCCATCCTGCAGATGGACGGTACGGCCGAGCAGCCCAGTCAGATCGGGAGCGTGCACCGACGATCCTGCGCTATGACAGCCGCTGCATCCGTACTTGCGGAACAGCGCAAAACCTTGCGCGGCGATGCCCGATTCGGTATTGCCCTGTTGCAGCCATCGTGCGTATTCGTCGGGCGGCATCACGATCACGCGTCCGCGCATGCCGGCGTGATCGGTGCCGCAATACTCGGCGCAGAACAAGTGGTAAGTACCAAGCTTGGTTGCCCTGAACCATAACGAGGTGTAGCGGCCTGGCACCACGTCTTGCTTGACGCGAAAGGCAGGAACGAAAAAGCTGTGGATCACATCCTGCGAAGTCATCACCAGCTTCACCGCTTCTCCGAGCGGCACATGCAATTCGTCGATCTCGCGGCGGCCATTCGGATGCTGTACTTTCCACATCCATTGCTTGGCCACCACGAAGACCGGCAAGGCGTCGTCAGGGGCCCGATACAGCTGCGCATAGTCGAGGGCCGCCCACGTAAAGATGCCAAGGAACATCAACAGCGGAAGGATGGTCCACGCCGCTTCCAAGCCGCGTGCGCCGGAGGGCGGATTTGTGCGATCCGCAGCGGAACCCTTGCGATAGCGGATAGAAAAGAAAATGATCAGTCCGGCCAGCAGCACCGCCATCGTGCCGGTGATAATCAGCAGCGACAGCATCAGCCAGTCGAAACGGCCCGCTGCGCTCGACGCATCGGCCAGCAACGTCGGGAAGTGATCGCTCATTGCCATCTCCTTCCCTTCCGGCGCAGCAGTATCCAGCCGAACAAGGCGAGCACTATCGCCGCGCATAGCACACGGATGACGTTCATCACGATGCCGCTGTAGGCGCCGGTCGTCGGATCGTAATGTGCGCACAGCAGCAACAGCCGGTCCGCCAACGAGCCGACGCGCCCTGATGCCGCTTGCCGCAAGGCCGATCCGACTTCATCGCGATCGAAGCGCACGCCAAGGAAATAGCGTGAAATGACGCCGTCCGGCGTGGCAATCAAAAAGCCGGATGGATGGACGTACTGCTTGCTTGCGGCATCGTAGGCATAGTGAAAACCGGCCGCATCGGCCAGCGCGCGGCTTGCTTCGGCGTTGCCGGTCAGCAGATGCATATCGGCTTTGTCAAACAGATTGCGGTAGAGCAGCTTTTTTGCAGCCGCCTGCGCTGCGGTCTCGGACGGATCGATGCTGACCGCGACCAACGCATAATCCTTTTCGGGCAAGTCGAGCGCAGCGAGCGTCTGCAAGACGCCTTCCATGACCGTGCTGCACAGATTGGGGCAATGGTAATAACCGAACACCATCACCACCGGCCGCCGATGAAAGAATTGCGCAAGCCTGACCTGCTGGCCGTCGTCGTCGGTCAACTGTACTTGCAGCGGCAGGTGTGTATTCAGATGCTGCTCGAACGCGGTTTGAGGCGGCGCCGGCAGGCTGCGCGATTGCGAATGTGCCGCGGCACACGCGAGTAAAAACAACAGCGCGCACAGTTTCCTCATGGCGACCTCCGCTGCGCCGAGGCTTGCCCGATCTTGTTCGCCTGCTGCTGCACGAGCAATACCATCGCCTGTTCGATCGGAATGCGGGCGATACCGGCGTCGCGATCGATCCATTGCCAACTGTCGAGCAGGCGCTGCTTTTCCGCCTCGTATGCGGCACGGCCCGGTTGCGGCGCGCTGTCCAGCAGCGGGCCTGCGGTCTTGAAATCCAGCTTCGTATTCGGTTCGTCCCGCCACGGCGCAGGCAATTGATCCGACCACAGCCAGTATGCGGCGGCGCCCACAAGCACGAGCATCAGGACGAGCGCGACGGCGACCCACAGGATCGCGCGCAGGTGAATGCGATCCTCAGACATGGCTTTCCTCCTGCATGCGAGAGGCGGATGGCCGCCCGTCTGCCCTGGGCTTGTTGCGCGGCGCGAGCAGCCATGCGAGACCGCCCAATGCAAGGAGAGGCAAAGGCGCAAACCAAGGCCAGCCATGCACTGGCTCCGGCACTGAGGGCAGCACCAGCCACCATGCATAAACAAGCGACATCAACACGACGCCGGCTGCCAGCGCGCCGAGCAAGTGCGGCGTTTCCTTGAAACGCCGCGACAGCAACAACAGCTGCGGAACGCAGTACATCAGCAAGGCCAGAAGCTGCGCCATGCCCACCCATTCATCGCGTGCGCGCACCAGGTACCAGGTAATTTCGTGCGGCAGATTCTCTGCCCAGATGATCAGGAACTGCACGAAAGACAAGTAAGCCAGCGTCATGACGTACATCAGCAGCAGATTGCCGAGATCGCGCAGCACCGCCGGCGGTGTGCCGCGCCGAATCGCCATCACGATCGCCAGTGCCATGCCGGCCAGCATCTGCGCCGTGCCGGCCAGCAGGCCGAACACGCTGGAGTACCACAAGGGCATCAGCGACATGATCCAGTCGACGGAAGCAAGGCTCACCGTGAAACCGTAGGTAATCAATGCAAAAGCGGAAAACAGACGCGCACGGCGCAAGTCGGGGCGCATGCTGAGTCGCGCCAGCATGTGCCATGCGATCAGATAGAAGACGCTGCGACCGATGAAAAAAGGACGAGACAACCAGACATCCTTGAATGTCGGTGCACTGAGCGCCGCATGCCATGACAGTGCATTGCTTCCGATGTGCGCCGCCCACGGATAGAGGTGTGCCGTGCTGAGCGCGATCGGCAAAAACAGCAAGGCCATCAGCCATAGCCACTGCGCATTGCGCAGCAACGGCGCGCGTATTGCCTCGCCCCATGCGCCACCGGTGAGGTTGTGCAGCCACACGTTAGCCAGCCCGCCGAGCAACACGCCGACGGCGCACCACCATGCGGCGAGATAGGCCGCCAACAAGGCGGTCGCATCAAGACGCCACGCGAGGATGCAGCCGGCGATGCCGACGGCGATCGCGATCCACGGCGCGTACCGTCGCATCATGGCGTACCTCCGGCAGCCGGCAAGTGCGCGCGCATTTGCGGCGTCAGTTGTGCAACGACGGCATGCTGGCTCAATTGCAGCGCGCGGATATAGGCGACGATCGCCCAGCGATCCGGCGGTGCCACGCGATCGGCATACGGATACATGATGCCGTAGCCCTTCGTAATCACATCGTAGAGATGCCGGTCCGGCGCCTGCCGCAACCGGTCGATGTGATACGAAGGCGGCGCCGGGAAACCGCGCCGCACCACCAGGCCGTCGCCGTCGCCCGCCGGGCTGTGACAGGGCATGCAGTAGATTTCGTAGCGTTGCTGCCCGCGCCGCAGCAACTGTTCGGTGATCGGGTACGGCATCGCTTGCGCACGTTCCGCTGTCACGTCGCGTTGCACGGTGTCGCCTCCGACGCGGCCGCCCGATGCATCTGCCATGCCCCCGCTTGCGCGCGGCATGCTGCCGGCCGGCAGCGGCCGCGCAGAATTATCGTCGGCAAACAGCTCCGACTTGGCGAAAGGCTTGTAGCGCGGCTGGTCATACATGTCCTGCTTCGCCTTTTCGCAAGCGGATAGCGCAAGCAGCGCGAACAGCCAGACGATGCCGTGGAAACACCTGTTCATGCCGCCACCTCGCACTGCCTGATGGCAGGCAGATCGCGCAGCATGCTTTCCGCCTTTTCCTGATCGAACGCGCCGCACGCGCGTATGCACAGAAAAAAACGATTGCGCGAAGCCAGATCGAAATCCGGAACCTCGAACAGCGGATGACGCAGCTGCGGCAAGCCGTTCATGATCAGCATGCCGAACACCGCTGCCAGCGCAGCGCCAAGGATGGTCAGTTCGAACGTCACCGGAATGAAGGAAGGCCAGCTATGCAGCGGCCGGCCGCCGACGTTCAACGGGTAATCCACCACTGCCGAATACCATTGCAGGAAATATGCGCCCGCGCCGCCGAGGATGCCGCCCAACAGCGTCACCAACGGCACACGATTGCGTGGGAAGCCGATCGCTTCCGGCATGCCGTCGACCGCGAACGGCGTGTAGGCTTCCACCGCGAACCCGCTCGCGCGCGCACGTCGCACCGCGTCCAGAAGATCGTCTGCCGTCGCGAATTCGGCCAGCAGGCCGTACAGGCGCGCGCTTTGCGATGAACTCATGCGCCCTCCTTCGCCGGTTGCGGTGCTTTTCCCGTTGCTTCCTGCGCCGTCTCGCGCACCAGCTTGCGCATTTCCGTGATCGAAATCGCCGGCAGGAAGCGCACGAACAGCAGGAACAGCCAGATGAACAAGGCGATCGAACCGAACAGGAAAGTCCAATCCCACACCGTCGGATAAAACATACCCCAGGACGAGGGCAGGAAATCGCGATGCAGACTGGAGACCACGATCAGGAAGCGCTCCATCCACATGCCGAGATTCACGATCAGGCTGATCGCGAACAACAGCCATACCCGATGCCGGACGCTGCGCCACCACAGCAATTGCGGTACCAGCACGTTGCAGATCAGCATGCTCCAGTAGACCGGCGCATACGGGCCGATCCAGCGGTTGATCGTCATGTACTGCTCGAACTCGTCGCCGCTGTAGAAGGCAGTAAATATCTCCGACGCATAGCCGTACAGCACCAGCCAGCTGGTTGCCAGCAGCACCTTGGCCGCATTTGCCAGATGCTTGTCGGTGATGAAGTCGTGCAACTTGAAGAAATGGCGCAGCGGAATCGCGAGCGTCAGCACCATCGCGAATCCCGAGAACAAGGCGCCGGCGACGAAGTACGGCGGAAAGATCGTCGAGTGGTAGCCGGGCGTATTTCCGATCGCAAAATCGAGCGACACAATCGTGTGCACGGATACCACCAACGGCGTCGCCAAGCCCGCCAGCAGCAGATAGGCGGTCTCATATCGCGCCCAGTGCCGTGCCTCGCCGCGCCAGCCAAGCGCGAGCAAACCATATGCATATTGTTTGAACGGATGCAGGCGCGCCATCACGGCCCGATCGCGCAAGGTCGCCAGATCGGGAATGAGTCCGACATACCAGAACAGCAGCGACACCAGCAGATAAGTGCTGATCGCGAAGAAATCCCACACCAGCGGACTGCGCCATTGCGGCCATACGTTCATCACGTTTGGATACGGCACCAGCCAGTAGAAGAACCACGGTCGCCCCAGATGCAGCACGGGAAAGATGCCCGCGATGCCGGCGGCGAACAGCGTCATCGCCTCGGCAAAGCGGTTGATCGACGTGCGCCATTTCTGACGCAGCAACAGCAGCACTGCGGAAATGAAGGTGCCGGCGTGGCCGATGCCGATCCACCAGACGAAATTGCCGATCGCAAAACCCCAGGCGACCGGAATGTTCACGCCCCAGATGCCGACGCCCTTGACGAACAGCCACGCGGTGGCGGCGAAGAATACCAATACGCCGACCAGGCTCAACAGGAAGGCCACCATCCACAGACGTCCCGGCGGATTGTTCAGCACCTGGCCAGCGATCTTGTCCGAGACGCTCGCATAGCTCCATCCGGCATGTAGGATGTCGGTGCCCGGCGAAATTGGCGGCCGGTGCGGCGGCCGGTGTGATGGCCGATTCGGCGCGTCCTGTTCCAGCATGCTCATGCCAGCTCCGGATCATCGTTGACCACGCGGGCGGCGTAACTGGTGCGTGGCCGCGTGTTCAATTCGGCCAGCAGGTGGTAATCCAGCGGCGAGGCCTTGGCATCGTTGACGCGGCTTGCAGGATCATTGAGGTCGCCGAACACGATGGCGCGCGTTGGGCATACCGCTTCGCATGCGGTGACCACTTCCCCGTCGCGGATGCGACGTCCTTCCTGTTCCGCCGTGATGCGTGCGCGTGTGATGCGCTGCAGGCAGTAGGTGCATTTTTCCATCACGCCGCGCCGTCGCACCGTCACGTCCGGATTCTTTTGCGCAATCAGCGTCGTGACCTTGTCATCCGAGTACTGCAGGAAATTGAAGCGCCGTACCTTGTACGGGCAATTATTGGAACAGAAACGCGTGCCGACGCAGCGGTTGTAAACCTGCACGTTCAACCCTTCGCTATCGTGCACTGTCGCACCGACCGGGCACACTTCCTCGCAAGGTGCGTTCTCGCAATGCATGCATGGAACGGGCTGAAACACCGTGCGCGTGCGCGGCGTGTCGCTTCCCACCTGCGTGCGATATCGATCGACACGTATCCAGTGCATCTCGCGGCCGCGCGCCACTTCTTCCTTGCCGACGACCGGGATATTGTTTTCCGCCTGGCAGGCGATGGTGCAGGCATTACAGCCGATGCAGGCATTCAGATCGATCGCCATGCCCCACTTGTAATTCTCATAGGACACCGGCGGATACAGGCTTTCGTCTGCTGCCGGCTCGGGCCGATACTTGTCGCGTGGATTGCGCCTGTACTGCGCAAGCGACATGCTGCGCACGATGTCGCGTCCCTCGGTATCCATATAGGATTGACGCGTGACCAGCGCATGGCGCATGCCGGTTTTTTGCACGCTGACGACGACTTGCTCTCGTGCGGAAGCGATCGTGCGCAGCCGGTACGCATCGAAACCGACGCCATTGCCGACCTTTCCTGCAGCACGGCGCCCGTACCCGAGAGGCAGCGCGATCGCGCCTTCGGCCTGCTCCTCGGTAATCCAGACGGGCGCGTCGACCGAGCGTCCATTCAACGAGAGGCGCACGATGTCGCCCTTTTCCAGCCCGAGTCGATGCGCCGTGTCCGGCCCGAGCAGCGCTGCGTTGTCCCACACCAGTTTGCTGAACGGCCGCGGCAATTCCTGCAGCCAGCTATTGTTCGCGAAGCTGCCGTCGCCGACAGAAGAATCGGCGACCAACAAAAGCTGCAAGGCGTCGGTCGCATGGCCTTGTCTCTGCGGTGGCGAAGGCACGCGCGGCATGCCGGCGCGCACAAATTCGTATGCGCTACCCCCTATCAAGCCCTGCATCAGCGTGCCCTGCCAGAATGCATCGAAACCTTCTGCGCCTGCTGCATCGCGCCAGGTGTTCTGCACCAGACGATGTCCATTGCGTTCGGCGTCCGGCAGCAGCAGGGCCAGCACTTCATGCATGGAACGGCCATCGTACAAGGGGGCAATCACCGGCTGCACAATGCCGGCCGTGCCGTCGAAAGCGCGAGCATCGCTCCATTGTTCGTAGTGGTGCGCCTGGGGCAGATGCCAGGTCGCGCTGCGCGCGGTTTCGTCGCGGTACAGGCCAAGATGAACGGCAAAGGGTAGTTCACGCAAGGCTGCGCCGAAATCGATATCGGCCGGAGCGTTATAGACGGTATTGGCGCCGAGAATGAACAGGCCGTCGACTTTGCCGGCACGCATGTCACGCGCCAGATTTGCGATCGAATCGCCGTGGTGCACGGCATTGATTTCCACCGACTCGATGTAATCGACCGTCATACCATGTCCGCCGAGATACGCATTCATCGCATGCACGAGCGCGCGCGTCGGCGCGCTGACGCAACCGCCGGCAACGATCAATGCGCGGCCGCGCTGCTTGCTGAGCGCAGCGGCCAGCGCGCTTTCCCATTTGCGTGCCGTCTCCGAACCTTCATCGACATTTGCCGTCGGCACCGCCATGCCGAGCCGCGCGGCCAGACGCCAGATCAGTGCATCGATTTCCTGTGGTGGCAAGCTGACCTGCTCGTCGGCCACCGCCGCTGTCAGATTGGGCGATGCACTGACCGCATACAGGCGACGCGTGCCAATGTCCTCCGCATCGGCACGGCGATTGCGGAAATAATCCTGTGCCTGCCGGGTGCTCGCCGCGCCATGCGCAAACAGGTCGACATCGAGCGCCAACACAACGGTGGCGCGATCCAGATGCAATACCGTGTCAAGCGGTCGGCCAAAGGCGAGCATCGCGGCTTCGAGACCGCGATCGTCATGCAAGGGGTCGTACTGATGCCATTGCGCTTCCGGATACGCTTCCTGCAATTGCCGCCATTGCGCCGCAAACGTCGGCGAAGTCACCGTGCCGGTCAGGATGCGCAGGCCGGCGCCGCCATTCCTGCGCCAATTCGCAAGCGGTGCCTGCATCGTATCTTCGAACGCCTGCCAGGTAGAAAGCTGGTTTGCGCGATAGACCGCCTTCGATCGTTCCGGATCCCAAAGCTGCAAGATCGACGCCTGTGCAAAAACATCGGTTGCCCCCAGGCTGGCCGGGTGCTGCGGATTTCCTTCGATTTTCGTCGGCCGCCCCATATTGCTTTCGACCAGCACGCCGTGCGCATAACCGCCGTTGACGAAACTGCTCGCGTAAAAAAGCGGCACGCCGGGTACCAGCCGTTCCGGCATGTTCACGTAAGGAACGATCTTCTCCTGCGGCGGGCCGCTGCAGCCGGCGCCCGCCAAAGCCATCGACGCCGCCATCAATTTCAGAAAGCGCCGACGTTCGGCGTCGGG
>DATAHI010000127.1:0-3523 GCA_036263255.1 Oxalicibacterium sp.
GCCGGTGATGGTCAGCATGTGACACAGGTTGCCAAAGGCGTCGGTGAACAGATGGCGACGCCCAGCCGTATCGATGTTCCAGAAGACCGCTTGTTGATGCGAGTCGGCCCGAGGCGTCAGGCGCAATTGCTGGATCGTATAGGTCAGCGGCGCCGTATAGCGATATACCGTCTCGTGGCGGATGGCGAGCCGCATCACTCGGCCGCCGGTACAAGAAAGTCCCGGCTGACGCGATTGCCGAGTTCATACACGCGTTCGAGAAAGCCGGTCAGATAGGCATGCAGGCCTTGTTCGAGTATGTCTTCAATGTGAGCGAACTTCAGTTCTGCGTGCAACTTGCCGGCAAAGCGCAGCGTGTCCCTGCCGGCGTCGACCGCGACCGCGCGCAGATTGCGCACAACCTCGCTAAGGCAAGCGTGCAGAGAACGCGGCATATCGGGCCGCAGCATCAGTAAATCGGCCACGCGTTCCGGCGTGATCGCGTCGCGGTATACCTTGCGATAGATTTCGAAAGCGGAAACAGAACGCAGGATTGCTGCCCAATAATAGAAGTCCTGTTGGTGTTCGTGATTACGCGGCCGGTCGTCGGCATTCCTTTCGGCATCTTGGAATTTCACGTCGAGGATGCGTGCGGTGTTGTCTGCACGCTCAAGGAAAGTGCCGAGCCGGATGAAATACAGCGCTTCGTCCTGCAGCATGGTGCCGAAGGTCACGCCGCGCGACAGGTGCGAGCGATGCCTGACCCATTCGAAGAACTTGCCCGGATCGCTGTCGAATACGCGATCCAGCTGGTTCTGCATTTCGAGCCAGGTGATGTTCAAGGTTTCCCAGACCTCGGTCGTCAGCGTTCCGCGCACGGCACGCGCATTTTCCCGGGCTGCACGCAGGCACGACGCGATTGAGGAAGCGTGCGAGGTATCGCGCACCATGAAATTCAGCACGTCTTGCGCGGTCACTTCGGCATATTTGACATCGTATGCGCCCTGCAGCTCGGAGATGCTGAGCGTGTTGCACCAGCCACGCTTCGCGGCGGCGGGCGTTTGCGGCAACAGCCCTGTCTGCACATTGAGATCCAGCATGCGCGCGGTATTTTCGGCGCGCTCCGTATAGCGGGCCATCCAGAACAGGTGATCGGCGGTGCGGCTCAGCATTCAGTTCTCCAGTATCCACGTATCCTTGGTGCCGCCTCCTTGCGAGGAGTTCACGACCAGTGAGCCGGCCTGCAGTGCCACGCGCGTCAATCCGCCCGGCACCATCGAAATCGTCTTGCCGGACAGCACGAAGGGGCGCAAGTCGATGTGGCGCGGCGCAATACCGGCCTCGACGAAGGTCGGGCAGGCGGAGAGCGCAAGTGTGGGTTGCGCAATATAGTTCTCGGGCCGCGCGATGATGCGCTGACGAAAATTTTCGATCTCCGCCTTGCTGCAGGCGGGGCCGACCAGCATGCCGTAGCCACCGGCGCCGTGCACTTCCTTGACGACCAGTTGCGGCAGATGCGCCAGTACATAGGACAGCTCATCCTTCTTGCGGCACTGCCAGGTCGGCACATTGTTCAGGATCGGCTCTTCGCTCAGATAGAAGCGGATCATGTCCGGTACGAACGGGTAAATCGACTTGTCGTCCGCCACGCCGGTGCCGATTGCGTTGGCGAGCGTGACACGGCCGGAACGGTAGACCGACAGCAGACCCGGGACGCCGAGCGTGGAATCGGCGCGGAAGGCGAGCGGATCGAGGTAGTCGTCGTCGATGCGCCGATAGATCACGTCGACGCGCTTCGGCCCGCGCGTGGTGCGCATGTACACGGCGTTGTCGTTGACGAATAGATCCTGACCTTCGACCAGCTCAACGCCCATCTGCTGCGCCAGGAAGGCGTGCTCGAAGTAGGCTGAGTTGTACATGCCGGGCGTCATGATGACCACGGTGGGGTCGGTGACGCCAAGCGGCGCAACCGAACGCAGGTTGTCGAGTAGCATGTCCGGATAGTGTTCGACCGGTGCGACCGAGTAGCGCGCAAACAGCTCCGGGAACAGCCGCATCATCATCTTGCGGTCTTCCAGCATGTAAGAAACGCCGGAAGGTACGCGCAAATTATCCTCGAGCACGTAGAAATCGCCCTGACCGGCGCGCACGATATCAATGCCCGCGATGTGCGCATAGATGTCGGAGGCGACCGAAATACCCTGCATTTCCGGGCGGTACTGCGCGTTACGGAAAATCTGTTCCGGCGGCACCAGACCGGCTTTCACGATGTTCTGATCGTGATAGATGTCGTGGATGAACATGTTCAGCGCCTGCACGCGCTGGACGAGACCTGCCTGCATGCCTTCCCATTCGCGCGCCGTAATGATGCGCGGAACGATGTCGAAGGGAATCACACGTTCAGTGCCGGCCTCGTTGCCGTACACGGCGAAGGTAATGCCCACGCGGCGGAAGATCAGATCCGCCTCGGCGCGTTTGCGGGTGATGTCTTGTGAAGACTGCGCGCTCAACCAGCTTTCGAATGCGCGATAGTGGTCGCGAACGGTACCGTCGGCATACATCTCATCGAAAAAAGTCGGCATGTTGCAGTCCTTGATTGCGCGGTTCACCGAATACCGGAATCAAGAAGCATGCCAGACAATTACTACTGCGGGGCGCGCAAATAATCGACCAGCGCCTGGGTGCGCGGATCGGGAGGCGGTGTCATCAGGCTGACAGCGATCATCGCTGCCATGCCGGCCGGCACGCCGAAGACCGCGGCCGAGATCGGCGCAATATGAAACCATTGCGCGTCTACCGTGCCGCCCAGCGTCGGATGCGTGCGCACCATGTAGACCACGCACACCACAAAGCCCGTTACGATGCCGGCGATCGCACCTTGCTGGTTTGCGCGCTTCCACATTGCGCCAAGGGCCAATGCAGGGAATAACGCGGACGCCGCCAGCGAGAAGGCTGCGCCAACAAGTGACAGGATGTCGCCGGGTTTGAGCGACGCCACGTAGCCCGCCAGCAAGGCCACCATCAGCAGCAGCAGCTTCGAAATGGTTACGCGTTTCTGCTGTGAGGCGGCGGGATCGACAGTCTTGAAGTAGATGTCATGCGACAGGGCATTCGATATGGTGAGCAGCAGACCGTCCGCGGTCGATAAAGCGGCCGCCAGACCGCCGGCCGCAATCAGACCGGAAATCACATAGGGGAGGCCGGCGATTTCTGGCGTCGCCAACACCACCATGTCGACATCCATCGAAATTTCGGAGAGTTGCACAATGCCGTCGAGATTGACGTCTGTGATGCTGATCAGGGGGTGAACCTTGTCGATGCCTGCCCAATAGCTGACCCATTCAGGTAGGCGTGCGAAGCTGCTGCCGACCAGCGAATTGTAGATGTCGTATTTGACCAGTACCGCGAGCGCCGGAATCGTGATGTACAACAGCATGACAAAGAACAGCGTCCAGAATACCGAGCTGCGTGTCTGCTGCACATTCGGGGTTGTGTAATAGCGCACCAGTATGTGCGGCAGCGCCGCAGTACCGAGCATCAGACA
>DATAHI010000128.1:0-16035 GCA_036263255.1 Oxalicibacterium sp.
TGCCTGGCTTGGGCGACTTTCGTTTTGCCAGCGAAGCTGAAATCATCGAATGGTTTGGCACGCCACCGGGCTACCTCGGACCGATCAATCCGAAGAAGCCGTTGAAGATCGTGGCCGACCGTACGGTTGCCAACATGAGCGATTTCATCTGCGGTGCAAATGAAGCCGATTTCCATCTGAGTGGAGTGAACTGGGGCCGCGATCTGCCGGAACCTCTGGTGTTCGACCTGCGCAACGTGGTCGAAGGCGATGCCTCGCCGGACGGCAAGGGTGTGCTGGCGATTCAACGCGGCATCGAGGTCGGCCACGTGTTCCAGCTCGGTACGCGCTATTCGCAAGACATGAAGGCGACTTATCTGGACGAGAACGGCAAGCCGCAATTGCTGCAGATGGGTTGCTACGGCATCGGCGTGACGCGCATCCTCGGCGCAGCGATCGAGCAGAACTTCGACGAGCGCGGCATCATCTGGCCATCTGCGCTGGCGCCGTTCGAGGTCGTGCTTTGCCCGATGGGCTATGACCGGAG
The DNA here is from genome assembly GCA_036263255.1 of Oxalicibacterium sp. Taxonomy (GTDB): domain Bacteria; phylum Pseudomonadota; class Gammaproteobacteria; order Burkholderiales; family Burkholderiaceae_D; genus Oxalicibacterium. The sequence continues at coordinate 527 of DATAHI010000128.1, forward strand.
CGAAGCGGTCAAGACTGAAACCGACAAGCTGTATGCCGACTTGCAAGCGGCAGGCGTCGACGTGATTCTCGACGACCGTGGCGAACGTCCCGGTGTGATGTTTGCAGACTGGGAATTGATCGGCGTGCCGCACCGTGTCGTGATCGGCGATCGCGGTCTGAAGGAAGGCAAGCTTGAGTACCAGGGGCGCCGTGATTCGGAAGCGACCGCCGTGGCACCTGCGGATGTAGTCGCGTTGGTGCAGGCGAAGCTGGCTGCGTGATTCGTGTGTCGACCGGCAAAGGCGATCCGGACATCCTCATGCAGGAACCGTCAGGTGCAGCTTGACCCGATAAAGAAGCCGACCTCGTGGCTTGCTCGCGCATGTCTCTGCGTCCTGTTCGCATGCGCGAGCGTAGTAGTGCATGCCGGCAATCAAAAGGAAGAGGTGCTGGCCGACGGCGTTCGTGTCGCGCTTTCACGGGCGATTACTGATCCCAGTCCGCCGATTCCCCAGTTCACCGAAATTGAAACCCGCCTCGACTATCTGCGCTGGCTGGGCGACATGTCGGAACGACTGACGAAGCGCATGCCGGACCGACAAACCCGCGTCGAATTCTTGCGTACGGTATGGTACGAAGCGCGCCGCGCCGGACTTGATCCCGAAATGGTGCTCGGGCTGATCCAGGTCGAATCCGCGTTCCGAAAATACGCTGTTTCACCGGTCGGGGCACACGGCTACATGCAAGTGATGCCGTTCTGGACGCGCATCGTCGGCGGAAGCGAGAATGCAAAGATTCTGTTCGATATGCAGACAAATCTGCGCTTCGGTTGTTCGATTCTGCGCATGTATCTCGATATGGAGAAAGGCGATCTCTTCCTTGCGCTTGGCCGCTATAACGGAAGTCGCGGCAGGCCGGAATATCCGAAGGCGGTCCTAGCTGCGTGGCGCAACTGGTCGCAGCTTGCCAAGCACTGAATACGCCTGCTGAGAGGAAAACAAAAACGCCCGCATGATGCGGGCGTTTTTGTTTGGCACCTGGAGAAAATTATTTCAAGTGGCCGGAGATGAGTTTGGTCATCTCGAACATCGACACTTGCTTCTTGCCGCCGAAGACAGCTTTCAGCTTGTCGTCTGCGTCGATCATGCGCTTGTTGGTCGCGTTCTGCAGTTTGAACTTCTTGATGTAGTCCCACACCTTCTTGGTGATCTCGGTGCGAGGAGCTGGGTTACCACCGATCACAGCGGCCAAAACTGCGGAAGGGGTTACCGGTTTCATGAAAGCGGCGTTAGGCTTGCGTGCGGCTGCTGGCTTTTTCGCTGCTGCTTTTTTCGCAGGGGCTTTCTTCGCTACTGGCTTTTTCGCTGCTGCTTTTTTCGCTGGAGCGGCTTTCTTGGCTACCGGCTTTTTCGCTGCGGCTTTTTTTGCTACTGGCTTTTTCGCTGCTGCTTTCTTTGCGGCCGGTTTCTTGGCCGCTGGTTTCTTGGCTGTTGCCATCGTAAAACCTCCTTCACACTGTTTGGGAAATTGCGCCAATTCACGCACCGCTAATAGTGGTGGGGATTTTCCCTCTATGCAAGTGTTTTTTGCGCGTTTTCCCCTCTGGGTGTAGGTTCGCAGCCACGCTCTCGTCAGAGGGAGAAGACGCGCGCGGGCGGAAATCGGCAAGCCGGTCACGAGAAGGCGATGCGCATACTCGCCGTCACAGCACGCATTCGTCTGCTGCACCGACGGTGTGCAGCGATGAAAAAAAGCCGGGCGAACCCGGCTTTTCTCCTCTGAGTCGATGTGTGAGGCAGCTTAACGCAGTCCCGGCATCATGCCCTTCATGCTGCGCATCATCTTCATCATGCCGCCGCCTTTCAGCTTCTTCATCATCGATTGCATCTGTTCGAACTGCGCCAGCATGCGATTGACTTCCTGCACCTGTACGCCGGCGCCGGCAGCGATGCGGCGCTTGCGCGAGGCCTTGATCAGGTCGGGTTTGGCGCGCTCGGCCGGCGTCATCGAATTGATGATGCCTTCCATGCGGGCGACCTGCTTGTCGGCCATGCCCATGTTGGCGTTGCCGGCCGCCATCTGCAGTTGCGCCGGCAGCTTGTCCATCAGGTTGGCCATGCCGCCCATCTTCTTCATCTGCGAGAGTTGGGACTTGAAGTCGTTCAGGTCGAAGCGGCCGCCGCCCTTGATCTTCTGCGCCAGGTCTTGCGCGGCATCCATGTCGACGCCTTTGCGCGCTTCTTCCACCAGCGCCAGGATGTCGCCCATGCCGAGGATACGGTCGGCCATGCGCGCCGGATCGAAGGCTTCGAGGCCGTCCATCTTCTCGGCGACGCCGGCAAACTTGATCGGTTTTCCGGTGATATGGCGCACGGACAGCGCCGCGCCGCCGCGGGAATCGCCGTCCAGTTTGGTCAGTACAACGCCGGTAAGCGGTAGCGCATCGTTGAAGGCCTTGGCGGTATTGATTGCGTCCTGGCCGAGCATCGCATCGACCACGAACAGCGTTTCGATGGGTTTGACGGCGGCATGCAGCGCGCCGATTTCCTGCATCATCGCTTCATCGACGCCGAGGCGGCCGGCGGTATCGATGATCAGCACGTCGTGATAATGGCGCTTGGCGTAGTCGACGGCCGCTTTTGCGATGTCGACCGGTTTGTCGCTCGGCTCCGAGGGAAAGAAGTCGGCGCCGACTTGCTCCGTCACCGTCTGCAGCTGACCGATCGCCGCCGGGCGATAGACGTCGGTGGAAACAGTCAGGACCTTTTTCTTCTTCTGTTCGCGCAAGTATTTGGCGAGTTTGCCGACGGTGGTCGTCTTGCCGGCGCCCTGCAGACCGGCCATCAGGATGATGGCGGGCGGTTGCGTGGCGAAATTGAGCTGCGACGCTTCGGGGCCCAAATCGGCGCCCATGATGGCTGCGAGTTCGCGCTGCACTACGCCGACCAGTGCCTGGCCAGGCGTCAGCGAGCCAACCACGTCTTCGCCCATCGCTTTCTCTTTTACGCGGGCGATGAATTCACGCACTGCAGGCAGTGCGACGTCGGCTTCGAGCAGCGCCAAGCGCACTTCGCGCAACATCTCGGCGGTATTGGATTCGGTCAGGCGCGCTTCGCCGCGCATGGTTTTGACGGCTTTCGCCAGTCGCTGGGTCAGATTGTCGAGCATGGGATTCGCTGATCGGGAAGGGCTGGCGGCAAACCGCACGCCAGCGTGAACAATGCCTCATTTTAACCGATGCACACAGAGTGGACGGCTGCATCCCGACCGGGTGGCGGCGTAAGCGAGGCGGCGCGCCGCGAAGGCGGCAGCGTTTGGAAACGGAGTACGGCCGATGCCGGTACGCAAAATACATGGTGTAAACTCCAAGGCCATGTATCTCTTCTTTTCCCTTCTTGCCGCACTGTGTTACGTCGTCAGCGCGTGCCTGCCGCCGCATCGGCGCGCCTGGATCTCCGTCGGCACGATGGGCGGCTGGCTGCTGCACGGCGCAGCGCTGTGGATCGATGTGATCGGTTTCGAATCCCTGCGGGTCGGGTTTGCCGTCATGCTGTCTTGCACACTGTGGATTTCGGTTGCCGCTTATTGGCTGGAAAACCGGAATTTCACCCTTGATGGCTTGCGCGCGCTGGTGCTGCCGAGCGCGGCGGTAGCTGTCGTGTTGCCGGTGATCTTCCCCGGCGTCATGCTGCCGCTGGAAGGAAAGACGGTCCTGTTCCCTTGGCATATCGCCATTGCGACGCTGGCCTACAGCACACTGACGATCGCGGCATTTCACGCGATCCTGATGGCGGTGCAGGAATCGAAACTGCATACGCGTCTCACCGCTCAAAAAACGAGCTGGTTCGCACGCGCAGTCGATCGCCTGCCCGCCTTGCTGACAATGGAAAAACTGCTGTTCCGGTTAATCGGCTTTGGCTTCCTGCTGCTGACGCTGACCGTTGTGTCGGGCGTCGTCTTTTCCGAAGAGCTGTTCGGCAAGGCTTTCAAATGGGATCACAAGAATGTGTTCACCATGCTGTCCTGGGTGTTGTTCGGCGTGCTGCTGGCGGGCCGAAAGTGGCGCGGCTGGCGTGGCCGCACCGCGCTCAGCTTTACGCTGACGGGCTTCACGACGCTGCTCCTGGCTTATGTCGGCAGCCGCTTCGTGCTCGAAGTCGTCCTGCATCGGAGCATTGCATGAAGCTGTTGCTGTGGGTGATCCTGATCGCTTGCGTGATCTGGATTCTGCGCGCAAAAAGCACGGCGGCTCAGGAGCAGGCTGCTGCAGTCCGGCAACCGCGCCGTGCTGTGGGTGCCGTTGAAGCCATGACGACCTGTGCACATTGCGGCCTGCATTTCCCTTCTTCCGAAGCGGTCGTCGATGCTTCTGGTGCCGTCTTTTGCGGCGAAGAACATCGTCGCCTGCACGCGCCGCACTGACACGCTCAATGCCCAGTTCCCGCGTTCCGTTTTCCGGCGATACGCGCGCCACGTTCTGGCGTTCGTTGCAAACCTTCGCACTGACCCGCACGGTCATCGTCGTCGTTCTGCTCGGCTATCTTGGCTTCAATGCCGGCAAGCTGGTCGTCGACAAGGAGCTCTGGTACTGGAAGATTTGCGTTGTTTATCAGATTCTTGCACTCGGCTTCTTGCTGCTGTCGCTGTATTGGCGCCGACGTTTCCTGATGCACCTGGTCGTACAGATCGCGGTCGACATCGGCGCGATTTCTCTGTTGTACTTTTCGCTGGGCGGCGTGAAATCAGGGCTGGCGATTCTCTTCCTGTTTCCCTTGGCCGGCGGTGCCATCCTCGCGCCGCTGATCCTCGCGCTGTTTTTTGTTTCCGTCGTCACATTGGTTCTGTTGGCGGAGAACGGTTACCGGCTACTAAGCACCGATGCAGACATGCCGTCGACTCAGATCGGCCTCTACTGCGCAGCTTTTTTCGTTGCCATCTATGCGATCAATCGGCTGGCCGATCGCCTGATCAAGCAGGAAACGCTGGCGATCGAGCGCGGCAAGGCGCTGCGCGTGCAACAGGCGATCAACCGTTTGGTAATTGCCGACATGGGCGACGGCATTGTGGTGCTGGACCGCAAAGGCAGGATCGTCACCGCCAATCCGGCAGCGATGCGCATGCTTGGCCTGCGGAACATGAACGAACGACCGTTCGGACGTCTCTCCGATATCTCCTGGCTGGTGCCGATCGCGGAGGCCTTTTCCGCTTGGAAGTCACAGCCTGGCGAGAAGGAAGAGCAACCGAGCTACGTGCTGATCAAATACCAGGACGATTCGACGCTGCAGGGCGGCACGACGATCCTCGGCGGGCGGCGGGAATTGATCGCGCACCTGAAGTTGCGTTTTGCGCGCGTCGAAACCGATGACTTGCCCGAAGAGCGCGTGGTCGTTTTTCTGCAGGATGTAACGGAAATCGAGAATCAGGCACAGCAGTTGAAACTTGCTTCGATGGGACGTCTGACGGCCAGCATTGCGCACGAGGTCCGCAATCCGCTTTCAGCCATTGCGCATGCGGCTTCCTTGTTGTCCGAGGACGTGCAGGATCGCGCGCAGCGCCGGCTATTGGGCATCGTCGATGAAAACGTTTCGCGCCTGAATCGCATGATTGAAGACATCCTGAAGCTGTCGCGCAAGGCCCATCAGTATCATGCGCCGCTTGCGCTGTCGCCGCTGATTGCCGATCTGCTGAGCGAGTTGCACGAAACGCACGCTGTGCTGCCAGGTGTAATCGAGGTTGGCGATATGGCATCCTACAGCGTCCGTTTTGATCCGTTGCATTTGCGCGAAATTCTGATGAACCTGCTGACAAATGCGCTACGCTATGCGAGCGGCAAGCCGGGGAGTATTCGCGTCTTTGCGGTTGCAGGCGTGGCGCACCGGCTGGAGTTGCATGTGCAGGACGACGGGCCGCAGATTTCCGCGAGCGTACGTGCGCACTTGTTCGAGCCCTTTTATACGACATCGAGCAAGGGTACCGGACTTGGTCTTTATCTGGCGCGGGAGCTGTGCCTGAACAATGGCGCCATGCTGAACTACGAATACCGTACCGAAGAGGCGGGCAGCCAGCCGGCCGGCCGTTTTGTGATTACCTTTGCAGTCAACGAGACTGCCTGACATGAACCGTATCGAAATTTTCCAATGAGCGCGCCACGTATTCTGATTGTCGACGATGAAGCCGACTTGCGCGAGCTGCTGGAAATCACCCTGCTCAAGATGGGCCTGGATGTGGACAGCGCCGCCACGCTGGAAGCGGCGCGCGCGTGTTTGGCACAAACCGAGTATGCGCTGGTGCTGACCGATATGCGTTTGCCTGACGGACTGGGCATCGAGCTGGTGCAGGAAATCACTGCGCAGTTCAGAAATACGCCGGTTGCCGTGATCACCGCCTTCGGCAGCGCCGACAACGCGGTGATGGCGCTGAAGGCCGGTGCCTTCGATTATCTGTCCAAGCCGGTGGGACTTGAACAATTGCGCGTGATGGTGCGTTCTGCCTTGCGGCTGCAGCAGGATGTTCCGGCCGTGGGACAAGCGCGGCAACCAACCGCAGCGACAACGCTACGATTGCTGGGCCAGTCTGATGCGATACAGGCTTTGCGCGCCCAGATTGTGCGACTGGCACGCAGCATGGCACCGGTCGCGATCACGGGTGAGTCGGGCAGCGGCAAGGAACTGGCCGCGCGCGATATTCACGCGCAAAGCGCACGCAGCGATAAAGCCTTCATCGCCGTCAATTGCGGCGCGATTCCGGAAGCCCTGATGGAAGCCGAATTCTTCGGTTATCGCAAGGGCGCGTTCACCGGCGCTGCCGACGATCGCGACGGTTTCTTCCAGGCGGCAAACGGCGGCACATTGATGCTCGACGAAGTCGCAGATCTGCCGCTGGCGATGCAGGTCAAGCTGCTGCGCGCGATTCAGGAACGACGCGTGCGCAAGGTTGGCGCCACGCAGGAAGAGCCGGTCGATGTGCGCATCATCAGCGCCACGCACCAGGATTTGCATGCCTGCGTTGGCAAGGGGACTTTCCGCCAGGATTTGTACTACCGCCTGAATGTAATCGAGTTGCGCCTGCCGCCCTTGCGCGAGCGCTTGGACGATATCGAGCTGCTGTCGGATGCGATTCTTGCGCGGTTGGCGGGATCAGAGCCGCCGGCGCGATTGTCGCCAGGCGCTGTGCAGGCACTGCGTGGCTACCATTTTCCGGGGAATGTCCGCGAACTGGAAAATATTCTCGAACGTGCACTGGCCTTTGCAAACGATGGTGTGATCGAAGTCGGCGATCTGGCGCTGAAGGGGGCAGCCTCCGGCGAAGGCCTTGCGGCGACGCCGTTCTTGACTCCGGCTTCGGCGCCTGTAATGGAAAACGTACCGCCAGCAGTGGCGGATGCGGTAATGCCGGTTGCGCAGACCACACCGTCCAATGACGACGCGCTGCCATCTTCATTGCCGGACCATTTGGATGACATCGAGCGCGAAGTGATTCGCCGTGCGCTGCAAAAGACGCATTTCAATCGCACGCAGGCGGCCGAACTCCTCGGTATCAGTTTTCGCCAGCTGCGCTACCGCATGCAACGTCTCGATATTCATGCACCGGAATAGCGTGCGCTTTCACCTCGACGAGGACGGATGGGCTTCCGGTGTGGTGCGCACGCCGTCGCCGAACTTCGATGCGCGTGGCGAAGGCGTGCCGGTATCGCTGCTCGTCATCCACAATATTAGCCTGCCCCCCGACGAATTCGGCGGACCTTACATTGCGGACCTCTTCCTGAACCGGCTGGACTTTGATGCTCATCCATACTTTGACCAGCTGCGCTCGTTACGCGTGTCGGCACACTTCTTGATACGCAGAGATGGGGAAGTGGTGCAATTCGTTTCAACCAAAGATCGCGCCTGGCATGCCGGCGTATCGAATTTTTTTGGACGCGAGCGCTGCAATGATTTTTCGATCGGTGTCGAACTGGAAGGAACAGACTTCGTGCCTTTTGAGGACGCTCAGTATGTATCATTGGCGGCGTTGACTGCGGCCCTGACAGCCGCATATTCGCTGCAAGCCGTTGCCGGGCACGAGCATATTGCACCCGGCCGCAAGACCGATCCAGGACCATTTTTCGAATGGTCGCGTTATGAAAGCGATTATCGGCGCCTGCTCGTTCAGGATCAAAAAAGCGGCATCGCGCATGCCGATTTGCGCTTCCATCCGGTTTAGAAAATTCCAACAGCTTCCATATATTCATATGGAAAATATATCGAAAAAACACGACGGAATTGATTGCGCCACCGCGAACGAGGCACTAGAATTAGTGCAGATCGCAGTTTCGCCACTAGATGTAGTGGGTTATTGACTCCCCGATCTTTCGCCCGGCCCGCTGATGCTTTGCACGGATTGCATTGCGATAAGCAGGCCGGAATGCTGAAAAAGAATCGTGCAGATAGAGCAGACGTCTCTAATATAGAGAAGACGTTTTGCAAAAGCAGCCCATAACAATACTTCGCGAAATCGGCATCCGGTTTCTTTCTACAAACATGCCGGCCTGGCGCCGGCAACCGCAATCGGAGGAGTCTCATGCACTCACAAGAAATCTCGGCCAAGTCATCGACCGATATCGGCAACATCGCGCCACTCGCGGTCGCGCCTTCGACTCCCGAAACCAACAGTGTTGGTCTGAACAATTACCGCATTATTCGCCGTAACGGCGCCGTGGTCGGTTTCGAACCGAGCAAAATTTCCATCGCCGTCACCAAGGCTTTCCTCGCCGTGAACGGCGGTCAGGGTGCGGCTTCCGCGCGCGTGCGCGAACTGGTCGAACAATTGACCGACAGCGTCGTGACCGCACTGGTCCGCCGTCAGCCGGCCGGCGGTACGTTCCATATTGAAGACGTGCAGGATCAGGTCGAACTTGCCTTGATGCGTTCGGGCGAACACGATGTCGCGCGCGCTTACGTTCTGTATCGTGCCAAGCGCATGGAAGAGCGCGCACAGCAGCAGGCCGCCAAGCCGGTTGCGCCAAGCAGCCAGCTTCACGTGATCGAAAACGGTCAGCGTCGTCCCCTGGATCTGGAAGAGGTCCGCAGCCTGATCAATGCGGCCTGCATCGGCCTGGAAAAGCACGTCGATGCCGAAGCCATCATCAACGAAACCATCAAGAACCTGTACGATGGCGTGCCGGTCGAGGAGCTGCACAAGTCCGCGATTCTGGCAGCTCGTGCCTTGATGGAAAAGGATCCGGCCTACAGCACCGTGACCGCACGCCTGCTGATGCACACGATCCGTAAGGAAGTGTTCGGCCAGGAAGTCGCGCAGGCCGATGCGCCAGCGCACTATATTGAATATTTCCCGAAATTCATCAAGAAGGGCATCGACGCAGAACTGCTGGATGCCAAGCTCGGCCAGTTCGACCTGAAAAAACTCGCTGACGCGATCAAGCCGGAGCGCGACCTCCAGTTCGGCTATCTCGGCCTGCAGACGCTGTACGATCGCTACTTCCTGCACATCCGCGAAGTGCGCATCGAAATGCCGCAAGCTTTCTATATGCGCGTCGCGATGGGCCTGTCGCTGAACGAGATCGACCGCGAAGCACGCGCGATCGAGTTCTATAACCTGCTGTCGACCTTCGACTTCATGAGCTCGACGCCGACGCTGTTCAATTCCGGCACGCAACGTTCGCAGCTGTCGTCCTGCTATCTGACGACGGTGGCCGACGATCTCGACGGCATCTACGAAGCGATCAAAGAAAATGCGCTGCTGGCTAAGTACGCCGGCGGCTTGGGCAACGACTGGACGCCAGTACGCGCGCTTGGCTCGCACATCAAGGGCACGAACGGCAAGTCGCAGGGCGTGGTGCCGTTCCTGAAAGTGGTCAATGACACCGCGGTTGCAGTCAACCAGGGCGGCAAGCGCAAGGGCGCGGTCTGTGCCTACCTGGAAACCTGGCACATGGATATCGAGGAATTCCTCGACCTGCGCAAAAACACCGGCGACGACCGCCGCCGCACGCACGACATGAACACCGCGAACTGGATTCCGGATCTGTTCATGAAGCGCGTGATGGAAAAAGGCGAGTGGACGCTGTTCTCGCCGGCCGATTGCCCGGATCTGCACGACAAGGTCGGCAAGGCTTTCGAGGAAGCCTACCTCGGCTACGAAGCCAAAGCGGCACGCGGCGAATTGCGTCTGTTCAAGAAAGTGCAGGCGTTGGACCTGTGGCGCAAGATGCTGTCGATGCTGTTCGAAACCGGCCACCCATGGATCACCTTCAAGGATCCGTGCAACATCCGTTCACCACAGCAGCACGTCGGCGTCGTCCACAGCTCGAATCTGTGCACCGAAATCACGCTGAACACCAACGATTCCGAAATCGCCGTCTGTAACCTGGGCTCGGTCAACATGCCGGCGCACATGAAGGACGGCAAGCTGGATCACGAAAAGCTGCAGCGCACCATCCGTACCGCGATGCGCATGCTCGACAACGTGATCGACATCAACTATTACGCGGTCAAGAAAGCGCGCGATTCCAACCTGCGCCATCGTCCGGTCGGTCTGGGTATCATGGGTTTCCAGGACTGTCTGCACATGATGCGCGTACCGTATGCATCGGATGAAGCAGTCAAGTTCGCCGACACCTCGATGGAAGCGGTCTGCTATTACGCCTACCTGGCGTCGACAGAGCTGGCCGAAGAGCGCGGCCGCTACAGCTCCTACCGCGGTTCGCTGTGGGATCGCGGCATCCTGCCGCAGGATTCGCTGAAGCTGCTGGCGGAAGAACGTGGCGGCTACCTGGAAGTCGACATGTCGGAAACGATGGACTGGCCGGCATTGCGCGCGCGCATCAAGGAACACGGCATGCGCAATTCCAACTGCGTGGCGATTGCCCCGACGGCGACGATTTCGAACATCATCGGCGTGTCGGCTTGCATCGAGCCGACGTACCAGAACTTGTACGTGAAATCGAACCTGTCCGGCGAATTTACCGAGATCAACGAATACCTGGTGCGTGACCTGAAGGCGCGCGGTCTGTGGGATGAAGTGATGATCTCCGACCTCAAGTATTTCGACGGCAGCCTGGCCAAGATCGACCGCATTCCGCAAGACCTGCGCGACATCTATGCCACTGCCTTCGAAGTCGAGCCGAAGTGGCTGGTGGAAGCGGCATCGCGTCGCCAGAAGTGGATCGATCAGGCGCAGTCCTTGAACATCTACATGGCTGGCGCATCAGGCAAGAAGCTGGACGAAACCTACAAGCTGGCATGGCTGCGCGGTCTGAAAACGACTTACTATCTGCGCACGATCGGTGCCACGCATACCGAGAAGTCGACCTCGAAAGCCGGCGCACTGAACGCCGTGTCGTCGGGACCGGCAGCAGGTGCCAGCGCCGCGCCGGAAACGGACGGCCCGGCCTGCATGCTGCGTCCGGGTGACCCAGGTTTCGAGGAATGCGAAGCCTGCCAGTAAATACCGCGTAGTCGAGTTAAACATCATAACTATCCCGTACGCGCCGAACTTGATGCAGGCATTGCTGCCAAATAAAAAGACAATGCATCGGTTAGGCGTGACGGACCAAGAGAGGAATCATCATGCTAAGTTGGGACGAAGAAGCGACCCCTTCCCAGGCAGCACCCGCGCTGCAGCCGGCAGTGCAGCCGCAACGCCAGAGCTTTGACCAGAATGTCGCTCTGAATCCGGCGCTGGTCGCCAAACCAGCTGTCGCCGCAGCCGATCACAGCCGCCGCATGGACGCTGCCGACAAGCGTGTCATCAACGGCCAGACCGACGTCAACCAGTTGGTGCCGTTCAAGTACAAATGGGCTTGGGACAAATACCTGGCGGGCTGCGCCAACCACTGGATGCCGCAGGAAATCAACATGCAGCGCGACATCGAGCTGTGGAAGAACCCGAACGGCCTGACTGAAGACGAGCGCCGCATCGTCAAGCGTAACCTTGGCTTCTTCGTGACCGCCGATTCGCTGGCCGCCAACAACATCGTGCTGGGCACTTACCGCCACATTACGGCACCGGAATGCCGCCAGTACCTGCTGCGCCAGGCTTTCGAGGAAGCGATTCACACCCACGCCTACCAGTACATCGTCGAGTCGCTGGGCCTGGACGAAGGCGAGATTTTCAACGCCTACAACGAGGTTGCTTCGATTCGCGACAAGGACCAGTTCCTGATCCCGTTCATCGAGACGCTGACCGACCCCGAGTTCAAGACCGGCACACTCGAGAGTGACCAGAAGCTGCTGCGCTCGCTGATCGTATTTGCCTGCCTGATGGAAGGTCTGTTCTTCTATGTCGGCTTCGCGCAGATTCTCGCGCTCGGTCGGCAGAACAAGATGATGGGTGCCGCCGAACAGTATCAATACATCTTGCGAGACGAATCGATGCACTGCAATTTCGGGATCGATCTGATCAACACGATCAAGATGGAGAACCCGCATCTGTGGACGCCGCAGTTCCGTGACGAGATCAAATCGTTGTTTTTACGCGCAGTGGAGTTGGAATATCGCTACGCTGAGGATACAATGCCGCGTGGTGTGCTCGGACTGAATGCTCCGATGTTCAAAGGCTACCTGCGATTCATCGCAAATCGTCGAGCACAGCAGATCGGTCTCGAACCGATGTTCGAACAAGAGGAGAATCCTTTCCCTTGGATGAGCGAGATGATCGATCTGAAGAAAGAGCGCAACTTTTTCGAGACTCGCGTTATCGAATACCAGACAGGTGGAGCGCTCAACTGGGAATGACGAAGATTCGAACATCGTGCCTGGTGCGCGATACAGAATAAAAACTGCAGTCGAAAAAAACAGAAGTACAAAGCCGTAATGACTGCACGAAGAGGAAAGGCAGCAACCCAAGTTAATGAACAGTAGACGACCGTTACGATCGCTTCTGACCAAGCCGCTGACCCCGACGCGATCGGGCAAGGCGGCTTTTTCTTTGAAAAAAGCTTTGTTCTTTTTTACACAGTATTCCGACGCTGGCCTTCTGGCCGGCGTTTTTTTGGGCTATCGCCGCCACCTCGCCGTACGAGGCGTATAGCCAGTTTGGCTGAAGTGCTGCATAAGTGAGGGGATGCAGCAGTTCAGCTGGTGCCGAATTCATTAGCGCAAGCGATGCAAGATGCTTGCGCCGATGAATAATCCGCCTGCTCATCGCGCGCGATGGACAGGAGGGTTTCCAAATGAAGCTTGTATTTTTCCATCTCACGTGAAGGAGAAAAAAAATGGCAACAGCAGCAAAGAAAAAAACCGCAGCAAAGAAACCGGCTGCAAAGAAAGCAGCTTCGAAAAAACCTGCAGCTAAAAAAGCAGCAGCCAAGAAGCCAGTAGCGAAGAAGGCAGCGAAAAAGCCGGTCGCTAAAAAGGCAGCAGCCAAGAAATCGGCAGCTAAGAAGCCAGTAGCGAAAAAAGCGGCAAAGAAAACCGTCGCCAAGAAATCGGCAGCGAAAAAGCCAGTCGCTAAAAAAGCAGCAGCCAAGAAATCGGCAGCGAAAAAGCCTGTAGCAAAAAAGGCCGCTAAAAAGACCGCTGCCAAGAAATCGGTAGCGAAAAAAGCCGCTAAGAAGCCGGCTGCCAAAAAATCGGCTGCCAAAAAATCGGCTGCCAAAAAAGTAGCCAAGAAGCCTGCAGCGAAAAAGGCCGCCAAGAAACCAGCTGCTAAACCGGCTGCGAAGAAAGCGGCTGCTCCGAAAAAGGCAGCTCCTAAGAAGCCGGCTGCCAAGCCAGCTGCTGTCGCTGCACCTGCAGTTAAGACCGTCCTGAATCCGGCAGCGGCTTGGCCGTTCCCGACCGGTTCGCGTCCTTAATCCAGGCTTGCTTGGACGCCTGAACAAGACTTCAGGCACAATCCGCTGTACGGCGTCAGTCGTACAGCGGTTTTTTATTTGGGCGAAAGGAGTTGCTTGTGCAGGATATCGTGATGCTGATCGTGGACGCTATTGCCGTGGTGCTGGCGGGTGCCTTGCTGTTGCGCTTCTGGGTACAGGCGGTGCGCGTGCGCCCGCCGATGGAGGTGGGACAGTTCATCTATCAACTGACCGATTGGCTGGTTCGCCCTCTGCGTAGGATTCTGCCCGGTGCTGGCGGTTATGACTGGGCCAGCCTGGTCGGTGCCCTTCTCGTTGCCTTGCTGGCGACCGCGATAGATATGTGGAGCTCTGGCGTGTTCCTGCCGAAAGCCGTTTTCCTGCTTGCTGTGGCGCGCGTATGCGTATGGGCACTGTACGGACTGATCGGCCTGTTGATCATCGAAGTGATTTTCAGCTGGGTCAACCCGCACGCACCACTGGCGCCTTTCATCCGTGCACTAAATGATCCGCTGATGCAGCCCTTGCGCCGTGTGATCCCCCCTTTCGGGGCAATCGATCTGACACCATTGGCCGCGTTGATTCTGCTGCGGATCGCGATCCAGCTTGTCAATATGATCGTCGGCGCGCTGCTATAGCGAGTATCGATCGCTTAGCAGGTATGCCCTGAATCAGAGCCGGTAGCCGAATGCCTGGTGGAAGCGCTCGTCGATTTCTGTCCGCGACGGCGCGTGGTTTTGCGGACCTTGATGCGCGATTTTGATCGCGCCCATCAGACTGGAAAGACGGCCGGTGGTAGCCCAATCCATACCGTTTGTCAGACCGTAGAGCATGCCGGCCCGGAAGGCGTCTCCGCAACCGGTTGGATCCGCCACCTTGTCGACCTTCACGCAGGGAATCGCAAGGTGTTCGCTCTTGGAGAAAATTTCCGCACCCTGCTCGCCACGTGTCACCACGAGCGCTGACACTTGTTCCGCAATGGCGCCGAGCGACATGCCGGTACGTTCCACCAGTAATTCCGCTTCGTAGTCGTTGACCGCAACGTAGCTTGCCTGTTCGATGAAGTGCTTCAATTCCTGGCCATTGAACATCGGCAGGCCTTGGCCGGGGTCAAAGATGAACGGAATGCCCGCTTCCGCACATTGCTGTGCATGCTGCAGCATGCTGTCACGGCCATCCGGCGCGACGATCGCAATCTGTACCTTGCCTGCATCCGCCACCTTGTTCTGATGTGCAAAACTCATTGCACCTGGGTGAAAAGCGGTGATCTGATTGCCGCCGGCATCGGTGGTAATGAAGGCTTGCGCAGTATAGGCATCGGCAACGGTCGTGACGCAGCGCTGCGAAATCTGCAATTGATCCAGGCGCTCACGATATGGACCACCATCCTGGCCGAGGGTTGCCATGATCAGCGGATCGCCTCCCAACAACTTCAGGTTGTAGGCAATATTCCCGGCGCAGCCGCCAAATTCTCGTCGCAACCCCGGTACCAGAAATGCGACGTTGATCTTATGCAGCTGATCGGCGAGCAGCGCTTCCGAGAAGCGACCTTCGAAAGACATGATGGTATCGAAGGCAAGGGAACCACAGATAAGAGAGGTCATGGGCGCGTAAGTTGGAAAATGAATCGGCCGCCATCATACCGTATGGACAGTGCCAGGTAGTCGACGATGATCAGGGATAGAACAGGTAGACGCGATAGCCCGAGGCCTTGAGCTGCGACAGCGAGAACA
>DATAHI010000129.1:0-3004 GCA_036263255.1 Oxalicibacterium sp.
AGCCGGAGCAGAAAGCCGATATCGAAACGCGCTTGAAACGTATCGGTATTGCCGACGTCGAGTTGTTCCCGATGATTCGTGGCCGCCTGCTTGCCATCAACAATGTGGCGGTGAACGGAGAAAGCTATGTCGACGACCGGGCAAAACGCCTGGTCGATCGTGAATTCAATCTGTCGACGATGCGTGACGTCCCGGCAGCGAATGAAATCACGGCAGGGCGCTGGTTCGACGACAGCAGACCGGAAGCGTCCGTCGAAGCCGGACTCGCGAAAACCTTGCATCTGAAGCTGGGAGATACACTGACCTTTGATATCGCAGGCGAAACGGTCAAAGTGCCGATCACCAGCCTCCGCAGGTTGGAGTGGGGATCGATGAAAGTCAATTTCTTCGTCATCATCAACCCGGCCGCAATGCGCGACATGCCGCAGACCTGGATCACGTCTTTCCACCTGCCGGCCGCGCACACCGATTTCGACAACGAGCTGACGCAAGCCTTTCCCAATCTGACGATCGTCGATATCGGCTTGCTGGTGCAACAGATTCGCGACGTGATCGACCAGGTCGTCGCTGCCGTCGAATTCCTGTTCCTGTTTACGTTGGCGTCCGGCGTGCTGGTGTTGTACGCGGCGCTCGCCAGTTCGCAGGATCAGCGCACCCGCGAGGCAGGGCTGCTTCGCGCGTTGGGTGCGACGCGCCGCCAGTTGTCGCGCGCGCAGTGGATAGAGTTTGCCTTGCTTGGCGGTCTGGCTGGCTTGCTGGCGGCAGCAGGCGCAACGGCGGTCGGGTGGTCGCTCGCACATTTCGTCTTCGATTTCGAATGGCAGTTCAGTTCCGTAGTGTGGATTGCCGGGATTACGGCTGGCGCGCTGTGCGTTTTCGTCGGTGGCTGGGCCAGCTTACGCAATGTGCTGAAGCAGCCGCCGATGCAGACGCTGCGCGAAATCTAGAAGGCGTAGCCGACGCTGAAAATCACAGCGCTGTCGGTGCTCTTCTTGCCTGCTGCAGGCTCGCCGTCATAATCGACGTTGAACTGTGTGCTTAGGTTCAAACCGTTCGCGATCGGAATGCGCACGCCCATGCGGTTATGCAGCAGCAGGTCGCTCGAATCTTCAAGGCTCTGGTCGGCGTCGAAATTGTTGAAGAACACGAGTTTCTGGTTGAAGAACTTGTGCTCGTATTTGAGCCCGAGACCCAGGCTGGGGAAGGAGCGGTCCGGCGAGTTGCTGTAATCCTCGTTCACATAGCTCAGGCCGATCTCGGCCGACAGCTTGGTTGTGTCGGTATCGATAAACTGCCGGCCATAACCGCCGCCTGCCGAGGTGCGCAAGTTGAGGTCTGCAAATTCGTCACGCTCTGCTTTCGCATTCAGGAACAGGTAGTTCTTCGGATCGAGAAAATGATCGTATTGCGTTAACAGCCGGCGATTTGCAGTGGTCTTGATGCCGGCCGAACGCGCCTCGTTGATTTCCCAACGCAGCGTGTAGCGGTCGTCCGGGGAACGCGCAACCACCTCGCCGTTGCTGTGCAACTGATCATCTTCGGAATTACCGTTGGTGAAAGAGCCGCCGAGATCGATCTTGCCCGAGAACTTGAAGCCGTTGTCCACGGGAGGCGGATTGACTGCATTGATCGCTTGGCGAGGCACATTCACGGTCTGCGTAGCTGATTGCTCGACTGCGGCTTGCCCGTCCGGATTCACTGCGAGTTTTCCTTCCACCAAGGCTCCGTCCGCCATTTGCACGCGCACCTTGTCGTAGGAAATGAGCGCACGCACCTTGTTCCATGGAATTTTCACTTCGCCGATCATGCTGGATTGCAGAATCAGCGTGCCGTTGGTCAGTTGTTTCAGCTCGCCGCTCAACTGATCGCCGTTATTCAATGTGACGGTCGCGGCATACAGGGATGAGCAGGGAAGGAGAAGCGGAAGGCAAAAGGTGAGGGCACGCGCAGGCTTGTGCGCGGAAAGACAGCGAACGAGCATCTGTTGATTCCTTGCAAACAATGATGCAAGGTAGAGTTGTCCCTCTGTTTCAAGTTCCCGCTGAGGAATAGCGGAAGCGATGCGTTATCATTGCCCACATGAGTACTGTAGAAGAAAACGTGCAGCCGACGCTGTATGAATTGATCGGCGGCGAATCGAGATTGCGTGAGTTGGTCGATCGTTTCTATGACCTGATGGATCTTGAACCGGATTTCGCCGGCATACGTGCGCTGCATCCTTCCGACATGGAAGGTTCCCGCGACAAGCTGTTCTGGTTTCTGTCCGGATGGACCGGCGGGCCCAATCTTTTTATCGAGCGTTTCGGCCATCCACGCTTGCGCGCTCGGCATCTGCCGTTCAAGATCGCGACTAGCGAACGCGATCAGTGGCTGCGCTGCATGGACATGGCGATGCGTGATGTCGGCATCGATACGGCATTGCATGCGCATCTGATGCAAGCGTTTCAGCAGACGGCCGACTGGATGCGCAATACACATGGCTGAAGCGACCGTGTGCAACCGATATCAAACAGCCTGACAAGGCATCTTCATGAGTTCATTGAGTCTTCTCATACTGATCGCGCTGGCGTTCATCGCCGTGCTGCAAGTGCTGATTCTTCTACGATCGCGTCAAAGCGACGTTGCGCCACAACTTGCGCAATTGCAGGTAGAGCTGCAGCGCCAGCAGCAACTAGGCGCAGAGCGGTCCGAACGCACCGAACGCGAGTTGCGCGAACAGGTGCAATCGACCGCACAGGCTACGCGTCAGGAGCTGGGCGCCAATTTCTCGCAATTCCAGCAAGCGCTGGCGACACAGCTGACTGCCGTGGCGACCATGCAGAACAACCAGATCGACGGCTTTGCGCAGCAGCTCGCGAAGTTGACCGAAGCCAATGCGCAGCAGCTTGAGGCAATGCGTCAAGCGGTCGCTACGCAGGCACAGAGTAGTCGCGAGGAACAGGCTATCGCGCTGAAACGCTTCGGTGATACCTTGAATCAGACCCTTGCAACGTTGACCGAATCC
>DATAHI010000130.1:0-11485 GCA_036263255.1 Oxalicibacterium sp.
CAGCGCTACCGTACCCTGACATTCAATCTTCTTACTTCGTGCGGAAAACGATCCGCGCCCTGCTCAAATCGTAAGGTGTCAGCTCCACCGTCACCTTGTCGCCGGGAAGAATGCGGATGTAGTTCATGCGCATCTTTCCCGAAATATGCCCAAGCACTACGTGCCCGTTTTCCAGCTTGACTCGAAATGTTGCGTTCGGGAGATTTTCGAGGATCTCTCCCTGCATCTGAATTACGTCGTCTTTTGCCATTCGTTCGCCTGTGTCCCGCGCTTATCGCGCGCCGCCCTTGAAATTCGCCTTGCGGAGCAGCGACTCGTACTGCTGGGACATCACATAGTTCTGCACTTGCGCCATGAAATCCATCGTCACCACCACAATGATCAGCAGCGAGGTTCCACCGAAGTAGAACGGCACCTTCCAGCGTGCGATCAAGAACTCAGGCAACAAACACACCAGCGTGATATACACCGCACCTGCCAGCGTCAGACGCGTCAGAATCTTGTCGATGTAACGCGCGGTCTGCTCGCCTGGACGAATACCGGGCACAAACGCACCGCTCTTCTTCAGGTTATCTGCCGTTTCCTTGCTGTTAAATACCAGCGCGGTATAGAAGAAGCAGAAAAACACAATCGCAATCGCATACAGCAAGGCGTGAATCGGTTCGCCCGGCGCCATCGATGCCGCCAGATCCTTCAGGAAACGAATGAAGCCGCTCGTCGTCTCGCCTGAGGTGAACCAGCTCGTGATCGTTGCCGGGAACAGAATGATCGACGATGCAAAGATCGGCGGAATCACGCCTGCCATATTCAACTTCAGCGGCAGATGGCTGCTCTGCCCGCCGTAAATCTTGTTACCTACCTGACGCTTCGCATAGTTCACCAGAATGCGGCGCTGGCCACGTTCAATGAACACCACCAGGAAAGTCACCACCGCAACCACCAGGCAAATCAGAATCGCCGACAAACCGCCCATCGATCCGGTACGCACCAGTTCGAACAACCCCGCCACCGCAGTCGGCAAACCTGCCGCAATACCGGCGAAGATGATGATCGAGATGCCATTGCCCAGTCCGCGCTCGGTAATCTGCTCACCCAGCCACATCAGGAACATCGTGCCGGTCACCAGCGTAATGACCGTCGTCAGGCGGAACGCCATGCCCGGATCGATCACCAGACCAATTTGCGACTCCAGCGCCACTGCAATACCCAGCGCCTGGAAGATCGCCAGCACCAGTGTGCCGTAGCGGGTGTACTGCGTAATCTTGCGACGGCCGGATTCGCCTTCTTTCTTCAATGCTTCCAGCTGGGGCGACACCACCGACATCAACTGCATGATGATCGATGCAGAGATATAAGGCATGATGCCCAGCGCGAACACCGTGAAACGGGACAACGCACCACCGGAAAACATGTTGAACATGCCCAGGATGCCGCCCTGATTCTGCTTGAACAGCTGCGACAGCTGATCGGGGTCGATACCTGGCACCGGAATATGCGCGCCAATACGAAACACGATCAGCGCACCCACCAGGAACCACAGGCGGCTCCACGGAAAACCGCTGGCCGCGCCTTTAGCAAGCTGAGAAGAAGTCGCCAATTAATATCCCGTTTTCAGGCAGAACAATTAGGCTACCGAACCGCCGGCTGCTTCGATCGCTGCTTTCGCGCCCTTGGTCGCGATCAAGCCCTTCAGCGTGACCTTCTTGCTGATCTCGCCAGACAGAATGACGCGCACCGTACGTGCCAGTTCAGGAACGATACCGGCTTGCTTCAATGCCAGGATATCGACTTCCGCCACAGGCAAGGCTTGCAGATCGGACAGGCGAACTTCTGCCTTGTACGGCGTTGCCAGCGACTTGAAACCACGCTTCGGCAGACGACGTTGCAGCGGCATCTGACCGCCTTCGAAACCGACCTTGTGGAAACCACCCGAACGCGATTTCTGACCTTTGTGACCACGGCCAGCCGTTTTACCCAGGCCAGAACCGATACCACGGCCAACGCGACGCTTCGCGTGCTTGGCGCCTTCTGCCGGTTGAATGCTATTCAATTCCATGATTTTCTCCGTGTGCAAGCGACGCTTACGACACCACTTTCACGAGATACGATACTTTGTTGATCATGCCGCGAACCGACGGGGTGTCCTGCAATTCGGAAACCGAATTCACACGACGCAGACCGAGGCCGCGAACGGTTGCACGGTGATCTTCACGCGTGCCGATCAAGCCCTTGACCAGTTTGACTTTGATGGTATTTGCCATTGCGCTCACCTTAGCCCAGGATTTCTTCGACGGATTTGCCGCGCTTAGCTGCAATTTCCGACGGAGTATTCATTTTGGACAGACCGTCCAGCGTCGCACGAACCATGTTGTATGGGTTGGTCGAACCGGTCGACTTCGCCACAACGTTGGTCACGCCCATCACTTCGAAGATCGCGCGCATCGGACCGCCGGCGATCACACCGGTACCGTCTTTTGCAGGCAGCATCAACACCGTCGATGCGCCGTGCTTGCCGGTCACCGTATGTTGCAGCGTGCCGTCTTTCAGCGTCACTTTGATCATCTTGCGACGCGCTTCTTCCATTGCCTTCTGCACAGCGACCGGGACTTCTTTCGATTTGCCCTTGCCCATGCCGATGCGGCCATCGCCGTCACCAACCACGGCCAGCGCGGCGAAACCCATGATACGGCCGCCTTTGACCACTTTGGTCACACGGTTAACCGCGATCATTTTTTCGCGCATGCCATCATCCGGCTTTTCGCTTTGCATTTTCGATTGCATTTTTGCCATGACGATTCTTCCTTAGAACTTCAGACCGGCTTCACGCGCAGCTTCAGCAACTGCTTTGATGCGGCCGTGATAACGGAAACCGGAGCGGTCGAATGCGACTTCGGCGATTCCAGCTTTCAATGCTTTCTCTGCGACGCGCTTGCCGATCAGGGCAGCAGCAGCGGTGTTGCCACCTTTGCCGGACTGGCCGGCCAGCTGCTGGCGCACTTCGGCTTCGAGCGTCGAAGCCGATGCAAGCACTTTCGCGTCCGGGCTGATGATGGTGGCGTAGATGTGCAGGTTGGTACGATGCACAGCCAGACGATTCACCTTCAGTTCGGCGATCTTGGCGCGAGTCTGACGACCACGGCGCAGGCGGGATTGTTTCTTGTCCATCATCAACCCTTACTTCTTCTTGGTTTCTTTGAGCACAACCACCTCATCCGCATAACGAACGCCTTTGCCCTTGTAAGGCTCAGGAGAACGGTACGCACGGACTTCAGCAGCTACCTGACCAACACGCTGACGATCGATACCTTTGATCAAGATCTCGGTTTGCGACGGCGTCTCAACCTTGATACCTTGCGGCATCTGGTGCACGACCGGGTGCGAAAAACCGAGCGACAGGTTCAGCTTGTCGCCTTGAGCGGCGGCACGGAAGCCCACGCCAACCAGCGTCAGCTTCTTCTCGAAGCCCTTGGTCACACCGTTCACCATGTTGTTGACCAGCGCACGGATCGTGCCGGACATCGCATTGGCTTCACGGCTGTCGTTGGCAGCCTTGACGTTCAGGGTGCCGTTGTTGTTTTCGATCTGCACCAGGCCATTCAAAGCCTGGCTCAGGGAGCCCAGCGGGCCCTTGACGGTGATCTGCTCTGCAGTGATGGTCGCTTCCGCGCCACTCGGCAGTGCAATCGGCATTTTACCTACACGAGACATCTTGCACTCCTTACGCGACGTAGCAAATCACTTCGCCACCGACGCCGGTTGCGCGCGCTTTGCGATCAGTCATGACGCCTTTCGGGGTCGACACGATGGCCACACCCAGACCGTTCATGACGCTAGGGATTTCATCCTTGCCCTTGTAGATACGCAGACCCGGACGGGACACGCGCTCCAGGCGCTCGATGACCGGACGGCCGGCATAGTACTTCAGGCCGATCTTCAGTTCTGCCTTGCCGGCAGCTTCGATCACGGAATAATCTTCGATGTAGCCTTCATCACGCAGCACATTGGCGATGGCAACTTTGACCTTCGACGATGGCATGGCCACCGAGGTCTTTTGCACGCCCTGCGCGTTGCGGATACGGGTCAGCATATCGGCGATAGGATCGCTCATACTCATTGCTTGTTCTCCTATTACCAGCTGGCTTTAGTCATACCCGGGATCTCACCACGCATGGCGATTTCACGGAGCTTGATACGGCCCAAACCGAACTTGCGGAAAGTGCCACGAGGACGACCGGTCAAATTGCAACGGTTGCGTTGACGGGTCGGAGCAGAATTACGTGGCAGCGCCTGCAATTTCAAACGCGCTTCGTAACGCTCTTCTTCCGACTTCGATTGATCGTCGATGATTGCCTTCAACTCGGCACGCTTGCCGGCGTATTTCTTCACCAGGTCAGCGCGCTTTTGTTCACGGTTAATCAGTGCCAGTTTTGCCATGGCAGCCTCAGTTTCTGAACGGAAATTTAAATGCGGCGAGAAGCGCTTTCGCTTCATCGTCGGTCTTCGCAGTCGTCGTGATGCTGATGTTCATACCACGCAACGCGTCAATCTTGTCGTACTCGATCTCGGGGAAAATGATCTGCTCTTTCACACCGATGTTGTAGTTGCCACGACCGTCAAATGCACGACCGGACACACCACGGAAGTCACGCACGCGAGGCAGCGCAACCGTGATCAAACGATCGAGGAATTCGTACATGTGTGCGCCACGCAGCGTCACCATGCAACCGATCGGATAGCCTTCACGGATCTTGAAGCCGGCGATTGCCTTGCGGGCTTTCGTCACGACAGGCTTCTGACCTGCGATCTTGGTCAGATCGCCGACAGCGTGCTCGATGATCTTCTTGTCCGCAACCGCTTCCGACAGACCCATGTTCAGGGTGATCTTCGTGATGCGCGGCACTTCCATCACCGACTTGTAACCAAACTTCGTGGTCAGGTCGGCGACGACTTTATCTTTATAGAATTGCTGGAGACGGGCCATGATCTATCAAACCTTCACAACTTCGCCGTTCGACTTGAAGACGCGGGCTTTCTTGCCATCCACGTCCTTGAAGCCGGCACGATCTGCCTTGCCGGTCGCCGCATTGAACAACGCGACGTTCGACACATGAATCGGCATCAGCTTGTCGACGATGCCACCGGTTGCACCCGTCATCGGGTTCGGCTTGGTCGCTTTCTTTGCGACGTTGACGCCTTCGACGATCACGTACTCGGCATTGACACGGCGCTGCACGACACCGCGCTTGCCCTTGTCTTTGCCAGTCAGCACAATCACTTCGTCGTTTTTACGAATCTTATCCATCACGACTCCTTACAGAACTTCAGGCGCGAGGGACACGATCTTCATGAAGCGCTCGGTGCGCAATTCACGAGTCACGGGTCCAAAAATGCGCGTGCCGATCGGTTCCAGCTTGGAATTCAACAGAACGGCGGCATTGCCGTCGAACTTGACCAGGGAACCGTCTTGGCGACGCACGCCCTTGGCAGTACGAACGACCACTGCATTGTAAATTTCGCCCTTTTTGACGCGACCACGCGGCTGCGCAACTTTGACGGTGACCTTGATCACGTCGCCGATGCTGGCGTAGCGGCGCTTGGAGCCACCGAGCACCTTGATGCACATGACTTCACGAGCACCCGTGTTGTCGGCTACTTCGAGCCGGCTTTCAGTTTGAATCATAGTGTTTTCTTTCCCAACTTAACCCGCCTTGCACACAATGCGCGCTGCGGTCAGTCTTGGTCTCGGCAGTCCGCCGAGAGCGAACTGATGAGGTGGACGATTGCTAAAACTTCGGTGTGTACTGCTACTGCCTGCTGCTACCTACCGCAGTTCCCACCGGAGCAGGAACGAAGCCCGCCATTATTACATCGAAATGGCGGGCCTGCAACAACTAATTAAACAACTTGCGCGGTTTGCACCACACGGGTGACGCTCCAAGCCTTGGTCTTCGAAATCGGACGACCTTCTTGGATTTCCACGGTATCGCCTTCCTTGGCTTGGTTGCCTTCATTGTGCGCATGGTACTTCTTCGAGCGCATGATGAATTTACCGTACAGAGGATGCTTGACGCGGTGCTCGATCAACACGGTCACGGTCTTGTCCATCTTGTCCGACACAACTTTGCCAATCAGCGTGCGCTTGAGCGCTTGTTTTGCCTGATCGTTCATTATTTGGCGTCCTTCTGATTCATGACCGTTTTGACACGCGCGATGTCACGGCGCACTTTCTTGAGTTGCGACGTGTTGCTCAGCTGCTGCGTCGCCAGCTGCATACGCAGGCCGAATTGCGCCTTCAACAAGTCATTCAGTTCTTTGGTCAAAGCCGCTTGGTCTTTGCCTTGGAGTTCAGATGCTTTCATGTTCACTCCTGATTATTGGCCGACTTGACGAACGACGAAGGTCGTTGCCAGCGGCAGCTTGGCTGCGGCCAGGCGGAAGGCTTCACGCGCCAGCGCCTCGTCCACACCATCCATCTCGTACAGCATTTTGCCCGGCTGGATTTCAGCCACGTAGTATTCCGGATTGCCCTTGCCGTTACCCATACGGACTTCAGCAGGCTTTTGCGAAATTGGCTTGTCCGGGAAAATGCGGATCCAGATACGGCCGCCACGCTTGATGTGACGCGTCATTGCACGACGCGCCGCCTCAATTTGGCGTGCGGTAATACGACCGCGGCCAACAGCTTTCAGACCGAATTCGCCGAACGACACAGCGGTGCCGCGCGAGTGCGAAATACCGGTATTACGGCCTTTTTGCTCTTTACGATATTTTCTGCGTGCTGGTTGCAGCATGATTATTCTCCTGCTTTCTCAGCCGGGGCAGCTTCGCCTTCAGGCTTCTTCGCACGAACGCGTTTGGCTGCTGGCGCTGCCGGTGCAGCTGCGCCGCCTTCAGGGCGCGCAGCGCGCGGACGGCCGCTTGGTTTTCCATCGTCACGGCGTGGACCACGACGCTTCTTGTCGTCATCAGCCGGCGTATCGATGACTGGCGCTTCACCGCTGGCGAGACGATCGCCCTTGTAAACCCAGACCTTGATACCGATGATGCCGTAGGTCGTTTCCGCTTCGCCAAAACCGTAGTCAATGTCAGCGCGCAGGGTGTGCAGAGGCACACGACCTTCGCGATACCATTCGGTACGAGCAATCTCGATGCCGTTCAGACGACCGGACGACATGATCTTGATGCCTTGGGCGCCCAGACGCATTGCGTTCTGCATTGCGCGCTTCATTGCGCGGCGGAACATGATGCGCTTCTCGAGCTGCTGCGCGATCGAATCAGCGATCAGTTGCGCGTCAACTTCCGGCTTGCGGATCTCTTCGATGTTGACGTGAACAGGCACGCCCATCATCTTGGTCAACGACGACTTCAGCACTTCGATGTCTTCGCCTTTTTTACCGATGACCACACCTGGACGCGAGCTGAAAATCGTGATGCGCGCATTTTTGGCTGGACGCTCGATGACCACACGGCCGACCGATGCGTTCTTCAACTTCTTTTTCAGGTAGGCACGAACCTGCAGATCTTCGCCCAGCATGGTCGCGAAGTTGCTGTTGCCAGCATACCAGCGCGAAGCCCAGTTACGCGAAACCGCAAGACGGAAACCGGTTGGATGTATCTTCTGTCCCATCGCGACTCCTTAATTACCGACAGTCACGTAGATGTGACAGGATTGTTTCGAGATACGATCACCACGGCCTTTTGCACGAGCAGTAAAGCGCTTCAGGATCGGGCCCTTTTCGACGTAGATCGTTTTCACGAACAGCTCGTCGATATCAGCACCATCGTTATGCTCGGCGTTCGCAATAGCGGACTCCAGCACTTTCTTGACGATTGCGGCACCCTTCTTCGGGCTGAACTGCAGGATATTCAGCGCAGCATCAACCTTCTTGCCGCGGATCATGTCCGCCACGAGGCGGCCTTTCTGATCCGACAGGCGCACGCCTTTGAGGATAGCTTTGGTTTCCATTATTTCTTCGCCTTCTTGTCAGCAGCGTGGCCCTTGAACGTACGGGTCAGCGCGAATTCGCCGAGCTTGTGACCAACCATGTTCTCCGAGACATACACCGGGACGTGTTGCTTGCCGTTGTGCACGGCAATCGTCAGGCCGATGAAATCCGGCATGATGGTCGAACGACGAGACCAGGTTTTGATTGGCTTCTTGTCTTTGTTCGCTTGCGCGGCTTCGACTTTTTTCATCAGATGGGCGTCGCAAAACGGCCCTTTTTTCAATGAACGTGTCATGACTTATCCTTATTTCTTGCCGCGGCGCGAGACGATCATCGAAGTCGTGCGCTTGTTGCGACGCGTCTTCTTGCCCTTGGTCTGCTGGCCCCACGGCGACACCGGATGACGGCCAGCCGAAGTACGGCCTTCGCCGCCACCGTGCGGGTGGTCGATCGGGTTCATGACCACACCGCGAACGGTAGGACGGACGCCGCGCCAACGCACTGCACCGGCCTTGCCGATCTTGCGCAGGCTGTGTTCAGCATTACCGACTTCACCGATCGTTGCACGGCATTCGACGTGAATGCGGCGCACTTCACCGGAACGCAGACGAACCTGCGCGTAGGTACCTTCACGCGCCATCAGCACGACGCCGGCACCAGCGGTACGCGCAATCTGCGCGCCCTTGCCAGGCAGCATTTCGACGCAGTGGATCGTGGTACCGACCGGGATGTTGCGAATCGGCAGAGTGTTGCCAGTCTTGATCGGCGCTTCCGAGCCGCTCATCAGCTGATCGCCAACTGCCACGCCTTTCGGCGCGATGATGTACCTGCGCTCACCATCCGCATACAGCACCAGCGCGATGTTCGCAGTGCGATTTGGATCGTATTCAATGCGTTCAACCTTGGCCGGGATACCGTCCTTGTTGCGCTTGAAATCGACGACGCGATAGTGATGCTTGTGACCGCCACCGATATGACGCGTGGTGATGTGACCGTTATTGTTACGGCCGGCGGTCTTCGATTTCTTCTCGACCAGGGCTGCAAACGGACGGCCTTTGTAGAGCTCGTCGTTGACAACCTTGACCATGCCGCGACGGCCTGGCGAAGTCGGCTTGACTTTTACGAGTGCCATTATTTAGCCTCCTCGGTGAAGTTGATTTCCTGACCGGGCTGCAAGGACACGAACGCACGCTTGGTATGGTTACGGCGACCGGTAAAACGACCCGAACGCTTTTGCTTACCGATGCGGTTGGCGACTTGAACCGATTCCACCTGAACCTTGAACAGCATTTCGACCGCTGCCTTGATTTCAGGCTTGGTTGCATCTGGAGCAACCAGGAAAACAACTTGTTCGTTCTTCTCGGCGACAAAAGTCGCCTTCTCAGAAATGACCGGCGCGAGCAGCACCTTCAACAGGCGCTCATCGCTGAATTTCTGTACGGCGCTCATGCCAGCATCTCCTCAATCTTGGCCAATGCCGGTTTCGTGATCAGGATCTTTTTGTAGAACACGAGCGAAACAGGATCAGCATGGCGTGGTTCGCAAATCAGCACGTTCGGCAGATTGCGGGACGCCAACAACAGGTTCTCATCGAGGTTGTCGGTGATGACCAGCACGGAATCCAATCCCATGCCTTTCAGCTTTTGCGACAACAGCTTGGTCTTCGGCGCCTCAACCGACAGGCTCTCGATCACGGACAGACGGCCTTCGCGCGCCAACTGGGACAGAATCGAGCAGACACCTGCGCGATACATCTTCTTGTTGACCTTGTGCGAGAAATTTTCGTCTGGCGAATTCGGGAAAATGCGACCACCACCGCGCCACAGAGGCGAAGACGACATACCGGCACGAGCACGGCCCGTACCTTTTTGACGCCATGGCTTCTTGGTCGTGTGATGCACTTCTTCACGATCTTTTTGCTTGCGGTTGCCGCTACGAGCGTTTGCTTGGTAGGCGACAACGACTTGATGGATCAGTGCTTCGTTGTAGTCGCGACCGAAAATGGTATCCGGCGCAGCCACGTTCGAAGACGATTGACCTTGTTCATTCAGGAGCTTGAGTTCCATGGATTAAGCTCCTTTCTTTGCTTTGACTTTGACAGCCGGCGAGACGACGACCTGGCCGTTCTTGGAGCCCGGAACAGCACCTTTCACCAGCAGCAATTGGCGCTCAGCATCGATGCGAGCGATTTCCAGATTTTGCGTGGTGGTGGTGACGTCACCCATGTGACCGGTCATGCGCTTACCCGGGAAAACGCGACCCGGATCCTGCGCCATACCGATAGAGCCAGGAACGTTGTGCGAACGCGAGTTACCGTGGGTAGCACGACCGGAGCTGAAGTTGTAACGCTTGATGGTACCGGCATAACCCTTACCGATCGACACACCCTGCACGTCGACTTTTTGGCCAACTTCAAACAGGTTGACGGACAGCGCGTCGCCCACTTTCAGGTTGGCAGCAGCTTCGGCGGAAATGCGGAATTCCTTGAGCATCGTGCCAGCTTCAACGCCAGCTTTGGCGAAGTGACCGGCAGCAGCTTTGTTGACACGGGAGGCACGGCGGGAGCCGAACGCGACCTGGACAGCCGAATAGCCATCGGTGTCAGGCGTTTTGATTTGCGTCACGCGGTTGTTCGACACGTCCAGCACGGTAACCGGGATCGAATCCCCGTCATCCGTAAAGATGCGCATCATCCCAACCTTGCGACCCAAGAGGCCTTGGTTTTGGTTCATTTTTTCTCCATTCCCGCCTGCGATTGGGCGGGGCTGATGTATTTGAAACTGCTAAAACTACAAGTGGCACAAGGATTCCCAAATCGGGAATCCTCGGCGAAGCCGGCAATTATAGCCGGCACACACTGCTTTCACAACACCTAAATTGCAGATGTCGCGTCGAAACTGCGAAACAATGCTTGTTTCGCAGCCCCTTTCATTATTGCAACTTGATTTCGACGTCCACGCCGGCAGGCAGATCCAGCTTCATCAAAGCGTCAACTGTCTTGTCGGTCGGATCAACGATGTCCATCAGGCGAACGTGCGTACGGATTTCGAACTGGTCGCGCGAGGTCTTGTTGACGTGCGGCGAACGCAGAACGTCGAAACGTTGAATGCGGGTTGGCAGAGGAACCGGGCCCTTGACGACAGCGCCGGTACGCTTTGCGGTATCAACGATTTCCAGCGCGGATTGGTCGATCAGGCGATAGTCAAAAGCCTTCAGACGAATACGGATCTTCTGATTCGGTACGGACTTTGGTGCGGTAGACATGTTTCTTCCTTAAAGAGCGAGCCGCGGGCGAACCCGCGGCGATGATGAATAAGTAGCTTTGTGATCTGGATTAATCCATGATCTTTGCAACGACACCTGCACCAACGGTACGGCCGCCTTCGCGAATTGCGAAACGCAGACCTTCTTCCATTGCGATCGGGTTGATCAGTTGCACGGTGATCGAGACGTTGTCACCTGGCATGACCATCTCTTTGTCCTTCGGCAGTTCGATCGAGCCGGTCACGTCCGTGGTACGGAAGTAGAACTGTGGACGG
>DATAHI010000131.1:0-4034 GCA_036263255.1 Oxalicibacterium sp.
CAACAAGGGGCGCATAGATCAGACCTATCGTTTGGTTGAAGGCGATATTGTCCGGATTCCTCCTATTCGTCTGGCCGAGAAAGCAGCTAATGAAGTCCCCGGTGCCGAATTCAAGATTCTGTTCGAGGACAATCACCTGCTGGTGATCGACAAGCCGGCCGGCGTGGCGGTACATGGCGGCTCCGGCGTCAGCTATGGCGTGATCGAACAATTGCGTGCGTCGCGCCCGGACGCGAAGTTTCTGGAACTGGTACATCGGCTTGACCGTGATACGTCCGGCGTGCTCATGCTGGCAAAGAAGCGCTCGGCGCTGACGAATCTGCACGAACAGATTCGCGATGGCGAACCGGACAAGCGCTACCTGGTGCTGGTGCATGGCGACTGGCAGAATGCTCGTCAGCACATCAAGTTGCCTTTGCATAAATACACAACACCTGAAGGTGAGCGCCGCGTGCGTGTGCAGTCGGAAGGTATGCCTTCGCATACGGTGTTCAATCTGATCCGTCGCTATGGGGAATTTGCCTTGCTGGAGGCGGAATTGAAGACTGGCCGTACGCATCAGATAAGGGTGCATCTGGCATCCAGCGGCTTTCCGATTCTCGGCGACGACAAGTACGGCGACTTTGCGCTGAACCGCAATCTGCAGAAGGCCGACGGCGAGCGTACCGCACTGAAGCGCATGTTCCTGCATGCGTATCAATTGAGTTTTGTCCATCCGGACACAGGCAAGACGATGACATTGAAAGCGCCATTGCCGGCCGAATGCGAGCGGTTCCTGAAAAGCCTGGAAAAATCGCAGCATTGAACCTTCGATACGCAGATCCGATGATCCCCTGAATGAAGGAGCCGGCCCTTGGCGGCCGCAAGCATGGCAAGAAAGCAATTCGATTTGATCGTCTTCGATTGGGACGGAACCTTGATGGATAGTACCGGCACCATCGTCAACTGCATTCAAGCGGCCGCGCGCGATCTCGGCTTGCCTGTTCCGGATGACCGTGCTGCAGCGCAGGTGATCGGGCTGAGTTTGCAGCGCGCGATGGAGGCGGCGATTCCCGATGTCGATCCGAAATATTACCCGCAGATCATCGAGCGCTATCGCTACCATTATCTGAATCAGGATGCGAATCTAGCGCTGTTCGACGGCGTGCCGGAGATGCTGGCCGATCTCGCGCAGCAAGGCTATTTTCTGGGCGTGGCGACCGGCAAGAGCCGCGCCGGCCTGAACCGCGCGTTGAGCGTATCGAACCTCGCATCGTTGTTTGACGCGACACGCTGCGCCGACGAGACCTTCTCCAAGCCGCATCCGGTCATGCTGCAGGAACTCACGCAGGAACTCGGTCAGGAGATGGCACGCACCGTGATGATTGGCGATACCACGCACGATCTGCTGCTGGCGCAGAATGCCGGCGCAGCGGGCATCGCAGTCTATTACGGTGCGCATCCTTCAGAGGAGCTCGATCAGTTAAATCCGCTGTACGCCGCGTCTTCCGTACCAGCGCTGCATGCCTGGCTCAACGAGCATGGATGAACGTGTATTGATTCCCGTATGCGCTTCCGATGCGTTGGAAGAGGGCGGCAAAGGCGTGCGCTTTCCCGTAACCGCCGGCAATGAGGATGTGACGGCCTTTGTCGTGCGTTATGCCGGTCGCGTACATGGTTATTTGAACCGCTGCGCGCATGTGCCGATCGAACTCGACTGGAACAAGGGCGAGTTTTTCGAAGATAGCGGCTTGTATCTGATGTGTTCCACGCACGGTGCGGTCTACGATCCGGAAAGCGGATACTGCGCTGGCGGCCCTTGCCGCGGCGGCCGGCTGCGCAAGATTGTCATCGTGGAAAAGGACAATCAGGTATTCTGGCAGCCGGATGAATATGTAGGACCCGCGCGCGCATAAGCCGCGCGGAACCATTGCTACGACAACATGAACAACGATCAGGATCAAATCAATGCACCGCGCAATCCCGGTTGGGAGCGTGACGTGCTCGAAAAACTCGCGTTTGCCAATCTGAAGGAACAGCGCGCGCGCCGCCGCTGGGGCATCTTTTTCAAGTCGGTCACGCTGGCGCTGATTGGGTTTGCCGTATGGGCCGGCTTCAGCCGTTCCGGCAGCGAAATGGAAACGGTCGGTCCGCATACCGCGCTGGTCAAGATCGAGGGCACGATAGAAAGCAAGGGTGCGGCTGATGCCGAAAACGTCAATGCATCGCTCGCCAAGGCTTTCGACGATCCGGGCTCGGTTGGCGTCATCCTTTCGATCAATAGCCCCGGCGGCAGCCCCGTGCAGGCCGGCATCATCAACGATGAAATCACGCGCTTGCGCCAAAAGTATCCGAAAAAGCCGTTGTACGTCGTGGTCGACGACATCTGCGCGTCGGGTGGTTATTACATTGCGGCCGCAGCCGATCGTATCTACGTGAACAAGGCCAGCATCGTCGGTTCGATCGGTGTGCTGATGGATGGTTTTGGTTTTACGGGCGCAATGGAGAAGCTGGGCGTGGAACGCCGGCTGCTTACCGCCGGTGCGAACAAGGGTTTCCTCGATCCCTTCAGCCCGATGAGCGAATCGCAAAAGAGTTACGCGCTGAATATGCTGGAGGAAATCCACCAGCAGTTCATCGATGTCGTGCGCAAAGGCCGCGGCAAGCGACTGAAGGAAACGCCTGACATGTTCTCCGGCTTGTTCTGGAGCGGCGCAAAAGCGGTTGATCTCGGCCTGGCCGATGGTTTCGGCACAGTGGATAGCGTGGCGCGCGACGAGTTCAAGGCAAGCAATGTGGTGGACTACACACAGCGCGAAGGCATCTCCGATCGCGTGCTGAAAAAGTTTGGTGCGGCGATGGGCGCGGCTGCGGTAAAAACGCTGGAAGAGAACGCGCTGCCGAGCCTGAAATAGAAATATTCCGGGTGCGGATTTCTCCTTGAAGTCCGCGGCACGGCGGCTATAGTACAAGCGCGTGCATCACTGATGGGAGATACGAGGCGCTTGCAACAAGCGTACTTGCCAGATAGTGAACGACGCCGTCCGCATGGACGCGCAAGAAGCTTCGCTTCTTGAAAATTGTTCCTTTTCAGGAACAAGCGGGACGACGGTGAAACACCGCCGTCCCGCACGCGTTTACGATGCCAGAAATAGAAAGACCGTCGGCTTCTTGTGAAAGTCCGGCATCTTGCCCGCTGCGATTTCGGCTTTCCATTGCGACGCCTTTTTAGTCCGTATCGCTTCCGATGTCAGCGTCAGATCGGTTGCCACGCTGATCAGTGTGTTCGGATGACAGGTCGCAGCCAGTGTTTCGAGCATGGCAGTATTGCGGTACGGCGTCTCGATGAAGAACTGCGTCTGGCGCTCCTGACGTGAACGCTCTTCGAGTTGCTTGATGCGCTTGCTGCGCGCTTGCACGTCTACCGGTAGATAACCGTTGAATGCGAAACTCTGCCCACTCAAACCGCTGGCCATTACGGCGAGCAACAGTGACGACGGTCCAACCAGTGGGCGAACAGTGATGCCCCGCTCGTGTGCGAGGCGAACGAGATCGGCGCCGGGATCGGCAACTGCCGGCACGCCGGCTTCGGAAATCAGGCCAGCGTCCTGGCCTTCAAGCAAAGGAGCAAGGAGATCCGGCAATGCTTTTGCGTCGGTATTGACGTTCAACTCTGCAATGCGGATTTCCTGTATTGGCCTGGATAATGGCGCATTGCTGTTGATCAGTTTTAGGAAGGCCCGCGTCGTTTTCGCGTTTTCTGCAATGAAGTAATCGAGGTGCGAGGCGATTGTCTGCACCTCGAACGGCAAGATGCTGCCGAGCGTGGCTGCATCATCTTGCCCGAGTGTGTTGGGAATCAGATAAAGAGTACCGGACATGATGTGGGTAATGAGGGATATCAGGCAGCAAAGAAGGGCACACCGGCCTTGCGCAGCATCGTGGTCAGTGCGATGAGCGGCAGGCCGGTAAGGGCTGTGGGGTCGCTGCTACTGATATGTTCGATGATGGCAATGCCGAGTGCTTCGTTTTTCGCACTTCCTGCGCAATCATAG
>DATAHI010000132.1:0-9649 GCA_036263255.1 Oxalicibacterium sp.
GATCGAAGAAAAGCTGCAGCTGGAACAGCAATTGTGCATGCAAGCCGAGCAGCGAGCACAGGAAGAACAGCAGCAGGCGCAAGCCTTGCGCGCGCGCCTGGCGGTTGCCGTGCCGGAGGATGGCGATGCCGCATCGCAGCCTGTGCAGGCAGCAACGCCGCGCGCTGCGGTGCGTAAATCATCGGCACCGATCTGGATCACGCTTGCCGCCGGTCTGGCGCTGATGGGCGGCATGACCGTCTGGGCGTTCCAGAACGAGCTGTCGCAATGGATCGCGCCTCACGCGCAAGTAGCGCATCACAGCTCGGCTGCCGCCATTACGCTCGCCGAAGAAAAGCCTAGCATCGTGGTGTCGGCCCAGGCTGTACCGACTGCATCAACTGCACCGACGATGCTGCGTATGTCCTACGCACTGAGCGTCGACGCCAATGCGACACCGGCGGCCGGTGGCGGCGCGTCGCAGTAAAGGAGCGGGCTCCAAGCTTTCTCCCTTGGAGTAGCTTGCCTTGCCCGCCACAGGGAAATGCCGGAGAATCGGTGCGCCGATTCTCCGTGGTCAAATTGTCCATGGAAACGAGGCGGTCGCGCCACACGTGACCCTTGCGCCTTGGGATGCCAGCGGCGTTTGTCGTACTATATCGGCTGCGCAAAATCCTCTAACACCATAACAAGGAAAACCATGCCTGTTGCGTCGCGTCGCACCCCTGTTTCAAACCGGTCGGAATCAAGTCTGAGCAAGCTGTTTTGCAAGACGGCAGTCATTTCCGGTTTGCTGGCCGGCTTGCTGCACCCGGCGATGGCCGACGAACTGGCAGACGTTTCGCAATTGCTGCGTGCCGGCCAGCAGGCGCAGGCACTGAAGCAGGCCGATGCCTATCTCGCGAAGAATCCGCGCGATCCGCAGATGCGGTTTCTGAAGGGCGTTATCCTGACCGAGCAGAACAAGTCGAACGAAGCGATTGCCGTATTCACGAAGTTGACGGAAGACTATCCGGCACTCCCTGAGCCTTATAACAACCTCGCCGTGCTGTACGCGGCCAGCGGCCAGTACGAGAAGGCCCGTGTCGCACTCGATAAGGCGATTCACACCAATCCAACTTATGCGACCGCCTACGAAAATCTGGGCGATGTACATGCCAAGCTGGCTAGCGAAGCCTATGACAAGGCTTTGCAGCTCGACAGCAAGAACGGCAACGCAAAAGCCAAGCTGACGATGATCCACACGCTGGTCGGCAATACGACAGGCGTCATCAATCCGAAGCCGGTGACGGTTGCCGCCGCGCCGCAGGCCGAGACGAAGCCGACGCCAAAGGTCGAGCCGAAACCGGAGACGAAAACCGAGCCTGCAGTGAAGGAAACGCCGAAGCCCGATCCGCAAGCCGAACGCGCCGCCGAGCTGAAACGCCAGCAGGAGCAGAAGCGCAAGGACGAAGCGGAGAAGCAAGCCGCGGCGAAGGAAGCCGCCAAGCGTGAAGCGAAGGCCAAGGCAGCCGCTGCGGACGCCGAACGTGACCAGGTGCTGGCCGTCGTCAACAACTGGGCGAAAGCCTGGAGCGCGCGCGACGTGAACGGCTATCTGGCCGCTTATGGCAACGATTTCGATCTGCCTGCGGGCCAGTCGCGCAAGGCATGGACCGATGAACGCCGCGCGCGTATCGAAGACAAGAAACATATCAGCGTCAAGATCGAAAGCCCGCAGGTTGCCGTCAATGGCAATACTGCGACGGTCAAGTTCCGTCAGGTCTATGATTCGGATCGGGTGAAGGCAAACAGCCGCAAGACGCTGGTGCTGAGCAAACAGGGCGGCAAGTGGCACATCACGCAGGAGCGTTCGGGTAGCTGATGGTCGGTTCGAGAATCAAGCTGCGCATCGGCGCAGCGTGTATCAGGCAAGTCGCAGGCCGGGTGCTGCAGCGCACGGCTGCAGCGATGCTGATGGCTTGCCTTGCTGCGCCGACATTGTCTTTGGCCAATGGCAGCAAGCCCGGGGTGCCTGCGCGCCCCGATCCCGAAGCCATGCTGGTCGAAGTCTACAAGGCGCTGGCCGCGAATCGCCTGCGCGAAGCGCAAAGCAAGGTCGATGCGCTGGTTGCTGCCTTTCCCAATTTCCGTCTTGGCCAGCTGATACGCGGCGATTTGTTGTTGCTGCATACGCAACCGATCAAATCCTTCGGCGCTGCTTCCAACGGGCCTGCCGACCGCTTGAACAACCTGCGCGAAGAAGCGATCGTGCGGCTGAAGTCGCTGCGCGAACGCCCGGATCCGGAATTGATGCCACGCGCCGTGGTGCAGATGCGGCCAGATCAGAAGAACATCGTGCTGGTCGATGCCAAGCTGTCCCGCCTGTACGTGTACGAGAACGACCACGGCA
Organism: Oxalicibacterium sp.; assembly: GCA_036263255.1. GTDB lineage: Bacteria > Pseudomonadota > Gammaproteobacteria > Burkholderiales > Burkholderiaceae_D > Oxalicibacterium. The sequence goes on from DATAHI010000132.1 coordinate 2,372, forward strand.
AGCTAAAGCTGACGAGCGACTACTACGTCAGCCAGGGCAAACTGGGTGTCAACAAGGTCAAGGCGGGCGACCAAAAGACGCCGCTCGGCGTCTACTACATCACGCAGCGTCTGCCTGGCGCAAAACTGCCCGATTTCTACGGCCCTGGCGCACTGCCGATCAATTATCCGAACGAGTGGGATCGCGTGAATGGCCGCAGCGGCTACGGCATCTGGCTGCATGGCACACCATCCGACAGCTACAGCCGTCCGCCCTTGTCGTCCGACGGCTGCGTGGTGCTGACCAATCCCGATCTGAAGGAATTGTCGGCCTCGGTGGAAGTGGGCAACACGCCGGTCATCATTGCCGAAGACGTCAAATTCATCAGCAAGGCCAAATGGGAAGCCGAACGCGCCAGCGCCAACAAGATGCTGGAAGCCTGGCGAGAAGATTTTGCCAGCGCCGATCCCGATCGCCTGCGCAAACACTATTCGCGCAATTTCAAGGCGCCGCGCGGGCAGGATCTGAACGGCTGGCTGCAGAAGATGCACCAGTCGCTGCTCGGCGCAAAGGATGTCAGCCTGGAAGATGTATCGTTTTTCCGTTATCCGGATCAAAAGGAATTGATCGTCGCTGCCTTCACGCAGGAAGCAACGATAGGAAAAACACGCCACTTGGTACGCAAGCGCCAGTACTGGGCCAAGGAAGGCGGGCAGTGGAAGATCGTTTCCGAAGCGGTGCTTTGACGACAATCTGATCGTCCTGCACCGCACCCCGGGCTTGTCCTTTTGCTGCTCTTGCAACGTGCCTCGCACGTCAGCTTCTCACTCTCTTATCGCGTAGTCCTTCAAGCTTCTTTACAGTTGTAAAAGTCTATTTCCCTTCGTGGATTTTCCCCCCGCAGTCTTTATATTGATTCCGTGGCGACGCAGTTCGAGCAGACCGATTCCGGTGTGCGAGTCGTCAAAAGGAGTCAATCATGTCGCAGAAAAAATGGATCGCCGCTGCATTGCTTGCAACGGCAGCTGTCTCGTCCACGGCATTCGCCAGTGATCGCGGCGTCACGACTGCGCTGGGTGCTGTCGCTGGCGCATTGATCGGCAACAGCGTCGGCGGTCAGGATGCGGCGGTGATCGGCGGTGTGCTGGGCGCCGTGGTTGGCAACAGCCTGGGCGACGATGACAGCTATCGTCACTCGCGTCGTCGCGATTACTACGCCGCGCCGGTTTACTACCGTCAGCCGGCATACGCGCGGCCTTATCAGCGCGAGGTGTATGTCGACCGATATGACCGCTCTTATCGCGATGTGCGTGGCGACTACCGTCGTGACTGGGACGGCTATCGCCGCTAGGCATGAACGCGCGAACTTTGTACATCATTTTGCGACCGCTGCACCTGGCTCGGTGCGGCGAGACGCGCTGAAAGGCAGATCATGAAAACATCAGGTTCCCGCATCGCGTTGCGCGTTGCGATTGTTGCGGCAGCAGTGGCTGCCCTTGGCGGCTGCGCCGTGGTTCCCTATGATCCGGGTTACGGCTACTACGGCCAACCGGCGTATGTCGCGCCTGCGCCTGTGTATGTCGCTCCATCGGTCAATTTCGGTTTTGGCTACCGCGGGTATTACGGTCATCGACACTGGTAGCAGTCCGTTGCAGATACAAAAAAGGCTGGTCCGAGGACAGCCTTTTTTTATTGCTGTGCCGAATACATCAACGGCGATAGTAGTGGCGATGCCCGTAGTAATACACTGGCGGCGGCACGATGTAGGAAGGCGCAGGATAGTAAGTGCCGCCATAGACATAAGGCCGCACGTAGACCGGCTGAGGATAGGGCGGTTGTACATATACCGGCGCTGGCGCAACCACGGGCGGCGGCGCGTAATACGGCACGGGTGCCGGCGCGTATACGGCGGGCGGATAAACACCGCCGACGCCGACATTCACCGACCAGTGCGTGCCGGCAAACGCAGGGCCGCTCGCGGCGATGGCGGCGAACGCAGCAGTGGTAACAAAGATGGATTTTTTCATGATGGAACTCCTGTGACGATTCTATTTAACGTCAGCCTTCTCGCCCCTGCCAATCTTCATTGGTAAAAGACTGTAACAGTGCACGTTTCGATATTTTGTAGACATCGCACGGCGTGTACTGGATGGCAAGCACGATGAAAAAAGCGCATCGTCTGATGCGCTTTTCCTTGTCGTTTCATTTGTCTAAGCCCTTATTCCGTCCGCTGTTCGGGATAAGAGGCGATCAGCACGCTGCACCGGATCTTTTCGACCAGCAGCGTATCGGTAGCACCGCGCCACCAGCGCATCGCCAGCGATTTCTGGCGGGAGTGGCCGACGATGACCAATTCGATACAGAGCTTGTCGACCAGCTCCTTGATGATCGGCACGGGCTCGCCGATTTCCAGATGACTTTGCACTGACAGACCGGCGTCGCGCAGGCAGGCGAGACCGGACGCCAGTTCCACCTGCATTCTTTCCCGTTCGGCCATCATGTCTTCCTCCATGCCCAGCATGGGAACCATCGCGTATTCACCGATGACGACAGATTGAGGCGGATTGATGACGGCCAGCAGATGAATCTCGGTCTCTGGGCCAGGCGCGATCTTCACGCATTCCTGCAGGGCGGAGCGGCTTTCGGGCGTGCCGTTGTATGCGACCAGAATCTTGCGGTACATAAACGCCTCCTGATATGCAGTAGCGATAAATGCAGTATAACGCTGCCGCAGGTGCAGGCAAGCCGGCGTGAGAATCAACCCTGGCGGCTGGTCAACAGGCGCGCGAAATTCAATCCGGTGAGGAGCACCCCGCCCGCACCGGCGCAAATCACCGCAGCGGTGCCGACATGGCCGACGAACAGTCCGGCCAGCCCCACACCCGTGGATTGCCCCATGTAAAAGAAGGCCGAGAAAGCGGACAAGGCCGCACCGCGCCGTTCGGGTGCCATCTGTGTTGCGTTCATCTGCAAGGTATTGTGCAGCATGTAAAAGCCCAGACCGCTCACGAAGCAGGCCGGGATCGCCCACCACCACGCCGGCGCGAACGCGATCGCGAACAGCGACAGTGCGAGCAGTACTCCGCCCCAGCATGCCAGGCCTTTCTCACCCAGCGAGCCAACCAGCCGGCGCGAGGCGGCCGCGTACAGCAACCCGCCGAAGCCGTACAGCATCACCAACGCGGCAGCCGTGGTAAGCGAGACTTGATGGACGCGATGCAGATGCGTCGCGATGAAGGCAAACGCGCCGAATAGAAAAGCGCCCTCAAAGAAGATGGTAATCAGGACGACGCGCGCCCAGCGCCTGCCCAGCACTTGTCCGAATTCCGTCACCATGCGGCGTAGGGCCGAGCCTTCGGTGCGGCGCGTGATACGGACTTGAGCCGGCAGGCGCCGGTTCAGAGAAAACAGCGCCGTGCTGATCGCCACGAAGCCGGCAGCAATGCAAAAGAAGGGAACGCGCCAGCTCAGATAGTCGGCTGCCAGCCCACCGAGCAGCGAACCGGCCGAAACGCCGAGAATCTGTCCGATCAGAAAGCGTGCCAGAACGGGTTGCCGTTCGCCGTACGGCACGGCATCGCCTATCCATGCCATCGACAAGGGAATGATCGCCGCCGCGGTTCCTCCGGCCAGCAGGCGGCCGAGCAGCAGCATCGGGTAATTCGGCGCGAGCGCACACAGCAATGCAGTCAACGCACAGGCGGCGCAGGCCCAGGCATTGACAAGGTATTTCCCGAAGCGGTCGCCCACCGGGCCGAAAAACAGCTGCGACACGCCATAGGCAATCGAAAAGGCGGTAATGACCCAGGAAACGTCACCCAGCGAGACGCCGAGTTCCACAGACAGCCGCGGCAGCAGCGGATCCGTCACGCGCAGCGAAATGGCGCTGCCGAAAGCGGCGAAGGAGAGCGCCGGGATGGCAAAGCGGGGAATGGCGGGGGTAGGGGAATCGGTTTGCATAATGGATTTGAAGAGGCAGCGACAGCCTACCCGAATTCCTGTTTCAATGCCGCGCAGCAAGCGTTTGCGGCCTGCGCGGCACACACCGGAAGGCGAGACAAGCGCGGCTGTTGCTTCATGTTTTCCTACAAGAAGTCGAGCGGCTTTCCTATACAGCCGCCTTGGGGATTTTGGATACGATTTGTCCCGTTAGCCGAATTGCAATCCGGCGCTATTGCCGGATCTTTGAATGCCACAGATTTGAAGAGCAACAGCGAACAAAGGGGATCCATCATGTCCATCCTTCAGACCTCAGTTTCTTCTCAGCATGCTTCTGCAGTGTTGCAGTCGCTGGCAAATGGAAAGCCTGCCGATGTTGAATGGCCGGCGTATGCACAGGTGCGCGATCAGCTGGCGCGGGAAATCAGCGAAGAGGAGCAGCTGATGAACCGCAAACGCCTCGAAGCCAGACGGTATCTGCGCGAACAGGCTTGCCTGTACGGCGAGAAATACAGCAAGGCCGAATCGCGCGTTTTCACGCCGGAATTCGTGACAGAGTTGGGTAAAGACAACTCGACCCGCCGCATGCAGAGAAATCCCTGGCTCGAATCCCGCATTAACGGGATCGATGAGGAAGGCAGGGAGATCACCGCGCGCGGTGCAAGCATTTTGCCGTTCGGGCCGTCGATCGGCCTGCAGGACATGCAGTCGAATCATTGAACCTTGAACGGCTGAATATCAGACGTTCGTTTTGAACAGGGAGAGTCATTATGAAACGCTACTACGCCATCGCATGTGCTGCTGCGAGCGCCTGCGCCGCATTTCTAGCACTGCACGCCATGCCTGCGGCAGCAGAATCCAGCCCGGTGCTGCAACCGCAGGTCAGCGAACTGCTGACCATGGCGGCGCCGCCATACAAGTGGTAAAAGGGTTATTGGAGAAGTGCGGCCTCGCGGCCGCTGCGCGGAAAGCCGGCCCTAGAGCCGGCGCGCTTTCTTCCTGCTGCGCCTATTATTGCAGCGTGATTTTGCCATCGAAGCTTACATTCAAGCGCAAGCCTTCGATTTCGAGCGTCATCTTTGCCGGGAAACTTTCGTTGCCGGTAATCGATTTGCTGTCCAGCGCTTCCTGCACGGCTTTCTCTATCTCGCGCTGCGAGCTGACGCCTACCATTTTCAGAAATTTGCGCAGGCTTTGATTGAAGTTATCTTCATCCATTTCGTGCTCCTTGCATCATCGATAGGGATCGGCGCGCTCGCCGAGCTTCATACCGGCCACTGTTCCAGACGATAGGCCGAATCCCAGAACATCCATTCCAGTTTGGCGGCGTAGGTGTACGCAGCATGCATCTGGCGGCGTGTTTCTTCGCTGGCCTCGGCAGCTACGCGGTCAATCGTCGCGATCACGGCACGCACCGCCGCGTTGAATTCTTCTCCGCCGTAGGTATCGATCCAGCTTTGATACGGATTGTTCCGGGCGGCACGCTTGACGATGTCACAGCCGATTTCTGCGTAAATCCAGAAGCAGGGCAGCATGCCGGCCAGCACGACCGGATATGACGAACCCCAGGCGTTTGCCATGATGTAGCTGGTGTAGTGGTGCGTTGCCGGCGACAGCGGCGTGGCGGCAAAGACTGCCGGCGTGACGCCAAACTGTTCCATGAAGTTCGCATGCAGGCTGCGCTCGACTACCACCGCGGTCTGCGCGCCGGCAGCAAATTGCACGATTTCGTCGGTGTTGTCGGCCTTTGCTGCAGCAACGGCGAGCGCACGACCGAAGGCGATCAAATAGTGCGCGTCTTGAATCATGTAATGACGGAAGCGATCCTGGCTCAGCGTCCCGTCGCACAGCTCCTGGTTGAAGGGCATGGTGCGGATGGTTTCGTACAGCGCGGCATTGGCCGCCCAGATTTCAGAAGTAAAAGACATGCGTTTCCTTGACGAGATGACGGTCGCCATGCGGAGATGGCCGCGCGATTATAGCGGAGGGTATTTCTTCGCGTTCAGAATCAGCTTGTCGCGGATAGCGGCGTCGAGATCGACGCCGAGCACGGATGCCAGTCGCACGAGATACAGTGCGACGTCGGCGAGCTCCTGGCGTACGTGTTCGGCGGTCTCGGGCGCCTCGGCAACCTGCCACGATTCTTCTTCGCTGCGCCACTGGAAGATTTCGACCAGTTCACCGACTTCGCCGGTCAGTGCCATCGCGAGATTCTTCGGCGAGTGAAAGCGTCGCCAGTTACGTGCGCTGGCAAATTCGTCAAGCACTTGTTCCAGTGCTTTCGTGTCGAGCAGGGTATGCGTCATGTAAGCGGGCCTCTTACGGTAAAGCGATGCGGGCAGAGTTGGAGAACCGCGCTGGCGGCGAGCCACTCTGCGCTCAGAAACTAAAGGTTTGCGAAACAGGGCCAAGCGTAGCGATACGTTCGCAACACGCTGGAACGAAGCTAAACAGTGTCACTCCGCCGCAGCATCTTCATGATCTCGGACATGCGATACGGCTTGCTGATGAAGTTGAAGCGCTTGAGGTCGGCTTCCTGCATGGTGGACATCGGATAGCCGGAGGCCAGCAGCACCTTGATGCGGGGAATGAGTTTACGTGCTTCCTGCGCCAGCATCATGCCGTTCATGCCCGGCATGACGACATCGCTGAACAAGACATCGATATCCGGTGTGCGCTTGAGGATCTCCATCGCCTCGGTATAGTTATTGGCCGAGAGAACGTCGTAGCCCATGTTGCTGAACAGTTCGACAGCAACCTTGAGCACGTCGGGATGATCGTCTACCACCAGCGCTTTGTCATTGCCGGTGTTGATTTCCGCAGATGCCAGATCCTCTTCCTGCACCACATCGACCGCAGGCAGGTATAGATGAATCGAAGTGCCGACGCCAAGCTTGGATTCCACCACGAGATCGCCATTGCACTGCTGCATCAGCCCGTATACCTGGCTCAAGCCCATGCCTGTTCCCTTGCCCGGTTCCTTGGTGGTGAAAAAGGGCTCGATGGCTTGCGTGACGACCTCGGGCGACATGCCGCTGCCGTTGTCATTGATCGTCAATCTGACGTAGCGGCCGGCAGGCAGGCGGCCCACGCCATGCTCGGTTAACTCAATGTTCTGGGTAACGAAGCGAATCACGCCGCCATCGGGCATTGCGTCGCGCGCATTGCTGACGAGGTTCAGCAAGGCCGTTTCGAATTGTGTGGCGTCGACCATCACCGCCTGCAGGTTCGGCGCCAGACTGAGATCGAAGCGGATCATGTCGCTGCAGATACGATGCAGCACCGGTTCAAAGGCGGTCAGCATCCGGTTCAGGTTATGTTTGGTTTTCTGCAGCGGCTGCTTGCGCGCGAAAGAGAGCA
>DATAHI010000133.1:0-16345 GCA_036263255.1 Oxalicibacterium sp.
CACCACATTCTCGTGCATCTGGCCACTGGCGTCGGTCAGCACCAGCTTGCCGAGGGCATTGCGGCTCAATTGCAGTTCGCTCATGCCGGTTCTCCGTTCAGCAATGCCGCATCCTCCAGCAGATCGTTTTCGGCTTGGCGCGCCTGCGCCTGATACAACTTGTAGTACGCGCCGCGGCGCGCCAGCAATTCCTCATGCGAGCCGATCTCGACGATACGGCCCTTGTCCATCACGACAATACGGTCGGCGCGGCGCAGCGTGGAGAGGCGGTGCGCAATCGCGATCGTGGTGCGACCGCTGACCAGATTGTCGAGCGCTTTCTGGATTTCGCGTTCGGTCGTCGTGTCCACCGACGAGGTGGCTTCGTCGAGGATCAGGATGTGCGGATCGATCAGCAGTGCGCGCGCAATCGAAATGCGCTGACGCTCGCCGCCGGATAGCGTCTGCCCGCGCTCGCCGACCATCGAGTCGTAACCATGCGGCAGACGCAGGATGAATTCGTGCGCATTGGCCGCACGCGCAGCGGCGACAATTTCCTCGCGCGTCGCATCCGGTTTGCCGTAGGCGATGTTGTCTGCGATGGTGCCGAAGAACAGGAAAGGCTCCTGCAGCACGAGGCCGATGTTGCGGCGGTACTCGGCAATCGGCACCGAGCGCACGTCGACGCCGTCCACCGTGATCGCGCCTTGCGAGACATCGTAGAAGCGGCAGATCAGGTTGACCAGCGTGCTCTTGCCAGAGCCGCTGTGGCCGACCAGCCCGATCATTTCGCCCGGATGGATGTGCAGATCCAGCCCGCGAATCACCGCGCGGTTGCCGTAGCGGAAACCGATGTTGTTGATCGCGATCTCGCCCTTCACCTTGTCCAGATGCACGGGGTTGGTCGCTTCTGGCACCGACGACACGTGATCGAGAATGTCGAAGATGCGCTTGGCGCCGGTGGCCGCTTTCTGCGTGACCGAGACAATGCGGCTCATCGAATCAAGGCGCGTGTAGAAGCGGCTGATGTAGGCGAGAAAGGCGGTCAGCACGCCGACCGTAATCTGGTCGCGCGAGACTTGCCAGATACCGACCGCCCACACCACCAGCAAGCCGATCTCGGTCAGGAAAGTGACGGTAGGCGAAAACAGCGACCACACGCGATTGACGCGGTCATTGATCTGCAGGTTGTGCATGTTCGCCTCACGGAAGCGCGCCGCCTCGCGTTTTTCCTGCGCGAAGGCTTTCACCACGCGAATGCCGGGAATCGTGTCGGCCAGCACGTTGGTCACCTGCGACCAGATGCGGTCGACCTTTTCAAAGCCGTTGCGCAGCTTGTCGCGCACGACGTGAATCATCCACGCGATAAACGGCAGCGGCAGCAGCGTCACCAGCGCCAGCCACGGATTGATCGAGATCAGGATGCCGGCCGTCATCAGGATCATCAGCACGTCGGTCGCAAAATCCAGCAGGTGCAGCGACAAAAACACGCAGATGCGATCGGTTTCGGAGCCGATGCGCGTCATCAGATCGCCGGTGCGCTTGCCGCCGAAATATTCGAGCGACAGTTTCAGCAGGTGCTCATACGCCGTGGTGCGCAGATCGGCGCCGATGCGTTCGGAGACCAACGCAAGAATGTACGTACGCGCCCAGCCCAAGCCCCAGGCAAACAATGCCGCACCGAACAAACCACCAAGGTAGAGGCTGACCAGGCCGGTATCAATCGGCGCACCGTTCTGATACGGAATCAAGACCTTGTCCATCAGCGGCAGCGTCAGGTAAGGCGGTACCAGCGTAGCGGCGGTGGACGCCAGAGTCAGCAGGAAACCCCAGATCAGCTGCGACTTGTATGGGCGCGCAAAGCGCCACAGGCGGAACAGCGCGGCGGTCGAGGACGGCTGATTTTCTGCATCGTCGCCGTCCTCCTCGGCATCCTCTTCTTCCGTTTCCTCATCGCGTGCGATCGTATCGGCGCCAAGCGCACCGAGACGTTCGAACTCCGCAATCAGCTGCAGCGCTTCGGGATTGTGGCTGAGCGTGTAGCGCCAATGCGCCAGCCGCTGCTCGCCGTCATGCAGTTCCAGCGTACCGACGCCCGCATGGTCGTGATGCGCCAGTGCAAGACCCGCATGCCAGGGCCAGGATTGCCATGCCGCATCGTTGCGATAGCGCGCCAGTAGCCGCTGCTCGGTCAAAACGACGATGCCGGTAACAAAATGCAAGCGCGCATCCAGATCAAGATCCAGATGTGCGAGTATGATTTCATCCTTGCGCAATTCCTTGTGGAGCTCGTGCCAGGATGCCGACGGTGAAGATGGAGAAGCAATGTTCATCAGGCGGCGCGGCAAAGCCACGCGGAATCATTGAGAGGATGGAAATAGAGCGGAAACATCAAACCGCGCAAGTATATCGAAACGCGGGCCCGCTTGTTTGCTAGTATTCCGCCGCGCCATAAATATATACGGCATGTAAACCGCCGGCCGGCCGCCGGCGTTAAACCGCTTTTTACCGATGCATTTTTTTGCGCGTTGCTGCGCGCAGCCATTGAATAATGAATAACAAAACCATCGAGATCATCGATGTGATGAATCTGAGGGGACCGAGTATCTGGACCTACCGCCCGGCGCTGGAAGCCTGGGTGGACATCGGGGAACTGGAAGATTCGCCGTCCAACACCATCCCCGGCTTTTACGAGCGTCTGGTCGGCCTGCTGCCGACCCTGGAAGAACACCACTGCGGCGTCGGCGAACGCGGCGGCTTTCTGGAGCGGCTGCGCGAAGGCACCTGGCCTGCGCACATCATGGAACACGTGATGATCGAGCTGCAGAACTTGGCCGGCATGCCCAGCGCCTTCGGCAAAGCGCGCGAAACCTCCAAACGCGGTGTCTACAAGCTGGTCGTCCGCGTGCGCTACGAGGAAGTCGGCCGCGCCGCATTGGTTGCTGCGCGCGACCTCGTGATGGCCGCGATCGAAAACAAGCCCTTCGACGTCGCCGGCACAGTCGAGAAACTGCGAGCCATCCACGAATCGGTTGCGCTCGGCCCCAGCACCGGCTGCATCGTCGAGGCCGCCGAGCAGCGCAAAATCCCTTTCCTGCGGTTGAACGAAGGCAATCTCGTCCAGCTGGGCTACGGTGCGCGTCAGCGCCGCGTATGGACGGCCGAAACCGACCGCACCAGCGCGATCGCCGAGAGCATCGCCAGCGACAAGGAACTGACCAAGAGCCTGCTCGCCTCCTGCGGCGTACCGGTGCCGGAGGGCCGCGTCGTCGACAGCCCGGCGGATGCCTGGGAAGCGGCGCAGGACATCGGCCTGCCGGTCGTCGTTAAGCCTTCCGACGGCAATCACGGCCGCGGCGTTGCGACCAACCTGAATACGCAAGCGGAAATCGAGGCGGCGTACGCGCTGGCCGAACGCGAAGGCAGCGAAGTCATTGTCGAGCGCTTCATCCGCGGCCATGAACATCGGCTACTGGTGATCGGCGGCAAGCTGGTCGCCGCAGCGCGCGGCGAGACGGCATCGGTCGTGGCCGATGGCAAATCGACCATCGCAGAGCTCATCAACGCGCAGATCAACAGCGATCCGCGCCGCGGCGCCGGCGAAGAATTCCCGCTGAACCTGCTGCTGATCGACGAAGCGGACGATCCGGGCGTGGTCTTGCTCGAATTGTCGCGCCAAGGCTATACGCCGGAATCGGTGCCGCCGGCCGGCAAGGAAGTCCTCGTGCAACGGCACGGCAATGTCGCGTTTGACGTGACGGACGAAGTGCACCCGAGCGTGGCGGCGACCGCTACGTTGGCGGCGCGCATCGTCGGCCTTGACATCGCGGGCATCGATCTGGTGGCCGAAGACATTTCAAAACCGCTGGCAGACCAAGGTGCGGCAATCGTTGAAGTCAACGCCGGGCCTGGTCTTCTGATGCACCTGAAACCCTCGAACGGCGCGGGCCGCCCGGTCGGCCGCGCGATCGTCGATCACCTCTTTGCCGAAGACGACAGCGGCCGCATTCCGGTCGTCGGCGTCACCGGCTCGCACGGCACCTCACTGGCTGCGCGCCTGATCGGCTGGCTGCTGCATCTGCAAGGCACCTACGTCGGCCTTGCCTGCCGCGACGGTGTATTCCTGCACGAACGCAAACTGCCGCGCCGCGATGGCATGCATTGGGATACGGCACGCCAGATTCTGCTGAACCGCATGGTAGAAGCGGCGATCTTCGAAAACAGCAGCGAAAGCATCCTGCGCGACGGTCTGGTCTATGACCGCTGCCAGGTCGGCGTGGTGACGAACATCGATGCCCAGGACAAGCTACCGGCCTATTACATCGATGACGCAGACCAGATGGTCAAGGTTACGCGTACGCAGGTCGACGTGGTAATGCCAGAGGGCGTCGCGGTGCTGAACGCCGCCGATGCACGCGTAGCCGAGCTGGCCGAGCTGTGCGACGGCAGTGTGATTTTCTTTGCCGCCACGCCGGATGCGACGCCACTGGCCGCGCATCGCGCCCAGAACGGCCGCAGCGTCTATCTGCGCAATGGCGACATTGTGCTGGCCAACGGCGCTCACGAAACGGTGGTGCGCAAGCTTGGCGGCCTGTCTTATGCAACAGATGCGGCAAACACGGACTCCCTGCTCGCCGCCATTGGCGCAGCGTGGGCGCTCGGGCTGGACGCGGAATTGATCCGCGCCGGCATCGAAACTTTCGAACCCCATGGCGCGGTCGCGCCGGCATGACGCAGGATAAGCGTCAGTTCTGAATGAAGGCGCATCGCTGAATGCGCCCATGAGCAAACGGACGGCACGCAAGGCGTGCCGTCGACGAGGAAATATTGATGGAAATCTCTCGCGTCCGCGCGCTGCGCGGTCCCAATCTGTGGAGTCGCCACACGTCGCTGGAAGCGATCGTGTCCTGCAGTGAAGTCGAACACGACATTGCCGGTATGCCGGGCTTCGAGGAACGCGTGCGCGCACGCTTCCCGAAAATCAAGTTTCTCGACGTCACGCGAGACGAAGGCACGACTTCGGTTGCGCACGTGCTGGCTGCCGCCGCACTCGGTCTGCAGGCACAGGCTGGCTGCCCGGTCACCTTCTGCCGCGCGATCCGCACGATCGAGAAAGGTATTTTCCAGGTCGTCGTCGAATACACTGAGGAAGCCGTCGGCCGCCTCGCCTTCGAGCTGGCGCAAACCTTATTGCGCGCGGCGCTGGATGACGTGCCTTTCGATCTGACCGGCGCGCTGCGCAGCGTGCGCGAGCTGGACGAAGATGTGCGCCTCGGACCGAGCACCGGTTCCATCGTCGACGCCGCCGTTGCGCGCGGCATTCCGTATCGCCGCATGACCGAAGGCAGCATGGTGCAGTTCGGCTGGGGCAGCAAACAACGCCGTATCCAAGCTGCGGAAACCGGTTTCACCAGCGCGATCGCGGAATCGATCGCGCAGGACAAAGAAATGACGAAGCTGATGCTGTCCGCAGCCGGCGTGCCGGTTCCGGATGGCCGTTCGGTCTCCACCGCCGAAGACGCGTGGAAGGCTGCACAGGAAATCGGCGCGGCGGTCGTGATCAAGCCGCGCGACGGCAATCAGGGCAAGGGCGTGGCCGTCAACATGAAGACGGAAAAGGAAATCAAGACTGCCTTTGAAATCGCTTTCAAGATTTGCGAAGACGTGGTGGTCGAGCGCTATCTGCCGGGACAGGACTATCGCTTGCTGGTCGTCGGCAAGCAACTGGTGGCCGCCGCTCGCCGCTCCCCGCCGTCGGTGGTCGGCGATGGCGAGCATACGATCGCACAGCTGATCGAACAGGTTAACCAGGATCCGCTGCGCGGCGATGGCCATGCGACGCCGCTGACGAAAATCCGCGTGGACAGCATCACGCTCGATACGCTGGCGAAAAAGAACTACACGCTGGAAAGCATCCCCGCGAAGGGCATTCCCGTACTGCTGCGCGACAATGCGAACCTGTCCACCGGCGGTACCGCGACCGATGTGACGGATGACGTGCATCCGCAGCTCGCCGCGCGCGTAGTGGAAGCGGCGCAAATGGTCGGTCTCGACATTGCGGGCGTCGACCTCGTGTGCGAGAACGTGATCCAGACGCTGGAAGAGCAAGGCGGTGGCGTGGTTGAAGTGAACGCCGCACCCGGCCTGCGCATGCACATCAAGCCTTCGTTCGGCAAGGGCCGTCCGGTCGGCGAAGCCATCATCAACTCGATGTTCCCGGAAGGCGACGACGGCCGCATTCCGGTCGTCGCCGTGGCCGGCACCAACGGCAAGACCACGACGGTGCGCCTGATTGCGCACATGCTGGCGACCAACAAGTACCGCGTCGGCATGACGACCACCGACGGCGTCTACATTCAGAACGAACGCATCGATACCGGCGACTGCAGCGGCCCGCGCAGCGCACGCAACGTGCTGCAGCACCCGGACGTGGATGCAGCCGTATTCGAGACCGCGCGCGGCGGCATCCTGCGCGAAGGCATCGGCTTCGACCGCTGCAATGTCGCGGTCGTCACCAATATCGGCGTCGGCGATCACCTCGGCCTGAACTACATCTCAACGGTGGAAGACCTTGCCGTCGTCAAGCGCGTGATCGTGCAGAACGTGGCGCCGACCGGCATGGCGGTATTGAATGCGGCAGACCCGATGGTGGCCAACATGGCGTCGAGCTGTCCAGGCGCCGGCATCGTGTTTTTCGCCAAGGACGCGAACCAGACCGTGCTGGCTACGCATCGCGTGCAAAGCAAGCGCGTGATCTTCCTCGACGGCAAGGACATCGTCGCATGCGAAGGCAAGTTCGAACATCGCATTCCGCTGTCCGGCATTCCGATCACGCACGATGGCGCTGTCGGCTTCCAGGTCGAAAATGCGATGGCTGCAATCGGCGCGGCATGGGCGCTGGGCCTTGACTGGAAAGTCGTGCACGAAGCCCTGCATACCTTCGAGAACGACGCCAACACCACGCCAGGTCGCTTCAACATTTTCAAGCATCGCGGCGCGACCGTGATCGCGGACTACGGACACAATCCCGACGCCATCCAGGCGCTGACCAGTGCAGTCGAGGCGTTGCCCGCGGAACGCCGCATGGTGGTAATCAGCGGCGCCGGCGACCGGCGTGACGAAGACTTGCGCCGCCAGACGGAAATTCTGGGCGACGCCTTCGACGATGTGATCCTGTACGAAGATCAGTGCCAGCGCGGCCGTGCTGATGGCGAAGTGCTTGCGCTGCTGCGTGACGGATTGAAGAGCGCCAAGCGGACACGTTCGGTGGAAGAGATCCACGGCGAGTTTCTCGCCATCGATACGGCGCTCGGCAAGTTGCAATCAGGTGATCTCTGCCTGATTCTGGTCGACCAGGTGGACGAGGCACTCGCCCACATCGCATCGCGCGTGGCAGCGTAGCTGTAGAAATTCTTCAACAAAAAAGGGAGCGGGAACGCTCCCTTTTTTTCTTCAAACGCCAACCGCATTACATCCGCTCGGGCGGCATGGGCGGTACTTCAGGCGGAATCGGCGGCGCCTCTGGCGGTGAATGATCGGGAATGATTTCCGGTTCCGGTTCATGCGGCCGGCCGGGCGGGTCAAGCGGATCGGGCGACGGCGGTGGCAGTTCGGGTTGCGGCACCTCGTATGGCGCAATGTCGGGTTGCGGGTGGGGAATAACAGGGATCTCGGGCGGAATCGGTTGCGGCGTGCTCATGGACGTGCTCCCAAATCCGTTCAGACGGCGCGGTGCCGATTAAGTGCCCGTATCGCCCGCATCTTTTCGAGCACTCCGCCCGTTTAGCGCGTCCGCTGTCAGATACTGCCGGCTGGGCCTGGAACTGCCACGTTCAAGACGGCATGGAGCTATTGTTCTTCCTGGCTTACAGTATTGCGCCCCTTTGCCTTCGCCGCATACAAGGCGCGGTCGGCTCTTTGCACCAGACTCAGCGCATCCGGCGCCTGCAGGGTGGGCCGCATCGCTGCCACGCCGGCACTGATGGTCACTACGCCACCGGGATTGGCGCGATGTGGGATCGCCAGCGCCTCGACCTCTGCACGTACGCGTTCGGCAATGACATAGGCGCCCGCTGCATCGGTATCCGGCAACAGCACTGCCATTTCTTCGCCGCCGTAGCGCGCTGCCATGTCGCTCGCCCGCGCGGGCACCTTCTTCAACACACCGCCGATGCGGCGCAGGCATTCGTCTCCGGCAGGATGACCGTACAGATCATTGAACTGCTTGAAGCGGTCGACGTCGATCATGATCAGCGCCAGCGAACTGCGATTGCGTATGGCGCGGTGAAATTCCTGATTCAGCGCAGCATCAAACTTGCGGCGATTGGAAAGACCGGTTAATCCGTCTTCCGATGCGAGTGTTTCAAGCTCTCCATTGAGTCGTTCGAGTGCGCGTTTGGCATAGTGCAATTCATGCGCGGTAGATTGCCGCACGCGTATCTGCAGGATCAGATAGGTAGCGAAAATGGCCAGCAGGCCGAACAGCGCCGTGCAGATCAAGGCCATGCGCATCGTTTGCGCGCGCCATTCGCTCAGAATTTCGTCCTTCGAGAGGGCGACGGCAACCAACAGCGGATAATTCTCCAGATGCCGGTAGCTGTACATGCGCACGGTGCCGTCGAGCATGGATTCCATCACCATCGTCCCGAACGGTCCCATCGAACGGTATTCGTCGAACAAGGGACCGTGCGAAATGTCCATGCCGACCGCGGATTCGAGAAAAGGCCGGCGCACGAGCATGGTGCCGCTGTCGTTGACGAGGAAAATCACACCGTCATTCCCGATATCGAACTCGTCGTAAAAGAATTTGAAGTAATCGAGCTTGATGGCTGCAACGACGACGCCTGCGAAGCTGCCGTCCTCGTGGTTCAGGCGGCGCGAAACGGTCAGCACC
This sequence comes from Oxalicibacterium sp., assembly GCA_036263255.1. Classification (GTDB taxonomy): domain Bacteria; phylum Pseudomonadota; class Gammaproteobacteria; order Burkholderiales; family Burkholderiaceae_D; genus Oxalicibacterium. The sequence goes on from DATAHI010000133.1 coordinate 8,873, forward strand.
CATTCGTTGGTCGACCGGCTGCGTACGACCGGACCGACATACGGACCGTCATCGGCGATGTTGCGGTGATAGACGAAGTATTGGCGATCGGCATAGTTGACGCCCCTCGCCAGCATGGGCTGCGAACTGACGACAGGGTGGCCGCTGCGATCCAGCACCCACAAGCTGTCGAGCATCGGCAATTCGGCCACGCGGCTCGCCATGAATTCGTGCAGCTCGGTATTCGGCATGTGGTAACGATTCTGCCGCTGCACCATGTCGACCAGGCCAGTGACGATATTATCGGCGCCGAGTATCGTGCCTTCGGCATGCTGCGCGAGCGCGCGCGCCATGTTGGTGGTGGTGGTTTCAGCGTCGTCGAGCTGCTGCTCGCGTTCCTGCCAGCTGCCCCAGGCGGCGAGTCCGCCGAGAGACAAACCGATCAGCAGGACGAAGACCAGCGTTCCCTTCGTCAGCGAGCGCTCTTTATTGAGCAGCGAGGGCAATGTGAACATGTGCAATCCTCAGACAAGGACAATGTATGCCATCGCTGCTGGGACCTCAAGTTCTTGAATCTATTGGCGCGGCTGGCGGGGATCGAACCCACGACCCTTGGCTTCGGAGGCCAATACTCTATCCACTGAGCTACAGCCGCACGAGAGGGAGAACAGGAAGGCCTGCAGGATACCGTTTTTCCGTGTTGCCGTCCATGCAGACACCTCGCCGTTTGACCATACCGATTGTATTGTGTCTATAATCAGCGAATTTGGCGAGGTCTGGCAACGAGCAGGCCCCCGCGCATGCAGGAGACGCATGCGTTGTCCGGCGAGTTTATATATCCATCCGTATCGAGGGGAAGAATGAGCGACGCACATCATCAGCAATCCGGGATCAAGACACCAAAACAACTCATCCTGGCTGTCATCGCAGGTTTTCTCGTTCCCATCATCTGCATTGTCTTACTGGTCGAATACGTGACCAACGAACGCCGTGAAGGTGCCGGTTCCGACACCTCGCCGCAGGCAGTGGCAGAACGTCTGCAGCCGGTCGCCGACGTCGGCTTCACGCTGAAGGACGTCAACGCACCCAAGGTCTACAAGAGCGGCGATGAAGTCTACAAGTCCACCTGTGCGGCATGCCACGCCAGCGGCGCAGCAGGCGCGCCGAAGTTCGGCGATGCCGGTGATTGGAAAGCGCGCATCGCGCAGGGTTACGACACTCTCGCCAAGCATGCCTTGCATGGCTTGCGCGCCATGCCTCCCAAGGGCGGGAACGCCGATCTGGATGACGTGGAAGTCGAGCGTGCAGTCGTCCTGATGGCCAATGCCGCAGGCGCCAAGTTTGCCGAACCTGCAGCCCCTGCACCGGCTGCGGCCGGTTCGACGGCGAATGCAGCAGCCAGCGGTACTGCGCCGACGAAGTAAATGCCTTGATGAAATAAAAAAGCCGGCGTACTGCCGGCTTTTTTTTTCGCTGCGTCATCTGCTGATCGCTTGCGCCGCGCTTTCAAAGGTGTTCATGATGCGCGGCATGATCGTGCCGGCTCTTCTTCGCTTGCCTGCGGTACAGGCAAACGGCGGCGCCCAAGCCACCCAGCACCAGCGCACCACGCAATGCCGGTTTCAGCAGCGAACGCCGGCTCAGCAGGGAGTAGGCGCCCGTGATGACCGGCAGCAGTGTTTTGACCTTGGCGAAAGACAGACCGCCAGCACCGCCTTTTGCACCCAGCATGCTGGTTACATTCGACAGCATCGACGAACCGGCACGCAAGCCAACCAGGCCCGTTGCGGCTTTCATGATCGACTGCAATCCCATGCGGGACCGCATTTCGCCGCGCGAGTGATGAACTGCCGCACGATAGGCGCGGCATTGCATGATCAGTCTTTCCTTGCGCTGCGCCAGAGTTTCGTGCGCGGATCGCGGTTCGGTGCCCATGTTGTCTCCGATTACAGCAATGCGTCCTGATCGTTGCGCAGCTCTTCCATTGTCGCCGGCATGGCAAGGCCGCCGTTGCGGATCAGCGCCACCACGTACAACACGATGGCCAGCACAACCGCCGTGCAAAGCACCGCAAGAATCAGCAGGATTTTCCAGCCCAGTGCATCCCAGCTGAGATACACGAGCAATCCCAGCCAGAAGCCGATCGCGAAGAAGCCGAGGACGATGGCCAGCGCAGAAAGCGCAGCCATCTTCAGTACATTGTTGCGGATCTGCGCGAGTTCGACGGCGGCCAGTTCGAGCCGGCTCGACAGCAGGCCGTACAGATTGCGTACCAGGTCGCCGACACCGGCGATCAGGCCTTGACGATGCTCGTGCTGATCCATGTGGTCGCCGTAATTATTTGCGGGAAATCAGCATACCGATCACCAGGCCGACGCCGGCCGAGATCGCCACCGCACGCCATGGATTCTCGCGTACGTAATCGTCCGTTTGCGCCGCCAGCTCCTTGCCGGTCTCGAGCGCTGCAGCCTGCACTTCCTGTGCCTTGCCCATTGCGGAATCGAGCAGCTGCAAACCGCGATTGCGCAGTTCGTCCGCTTTCTCGCCGGTGACCGTGGTCGCTTCGCGGAACAGTTCCTGCGCGTCCTTGACCAGGGTTCGGATATCGGTACGAGTCGTCTTGAGCGTCGTTGCTTTCATGTGGCATCCCTTTTTTCTTTTGAAGTAAAACGTCCGTGCCCCGCCCGATGTGCCGAGCTGTTGTCGCGCTGCAATCAGCTGACGACATGGCAACAGACAGTTAACGTTGTATCACATTCGTATTTCGTGCAACAAGCGTTACCGCACATAGCGCGATCATCGCGGCACCGTTCAGCGACCCGGTGTGCAGTCGGCGCAGTGCTCCATCGCATCGACGCGGCGCACCAGCTTCTCCTTGAGATTGCGCAGAGCGGTACGCATGCCTTCCTCGACCACCGGGTGATAAAACGGCATTGCAAGCATCTGCTCCACGGTCATCCGGTTCTGGCAGGCCCATGCCAGCAGATGCGCGATGTGCTCGGCGCGCGGGCCGATCATCTCGGCGCCGAGAAAACGATGCGTGCCGTGCTCGCCGTAGACGCGCAACAGGCCGCGGTTCTGCAGCATTACGCGGCTGCGCCCTTGATCGGCGAACGATACTTCGCCATGTTCATAGCGCGCATCGGCCAGCGTGCGGCTGCTTTGGCCGACCGTCGCAATCTGCGGATCGGTGAAAGCGATGCTCAAGGCCGCACGACGCGCACCTTGCACGACCGCTGGAAAACGTGCCGCGTTGTCGCCTGCGATGTGGCCTTCGTCGGTCGCTTCATGCAGCAGCGGCCGGTCTTCGTCGACGTCGCCGGCGAGGAAAATCGCGCTGTCGCCGCATTGCATCGTATGCGGATCGTAGACCGGCACGCCGCGCTGATTCAGCCGCAACCCGGTATGTTCGAGACCGAGTCCAGCGACATTCGGTGTACGGCCGGTAGCAGCCAGCACGAACTGATAAGACTCGGTACGTTCGCGGCCGTCAGCGTCACGCGTCTTCAGTGTCACGGCATCATTGCTGCGCTCTGCCGACACCACGCTCGTATTAAGCCGCAAATCCAGCTCAGCCCCGAGACATGCGCGCGCGGCCTGCAATACCTCTGGATCGTGCAATTGCGCCAGCGAAGCGCTGCGACCAAATATCGCAATGCGCACACCGAGGCGCGCCAGTGCCTGACCCAGCTCGAGTCCGATGATGCCGGTGCCGATCACCGCGACCGAGTCCGGCAAATCATGCCAGTCGAATACGTCGTCATTGACGACGAGGCGATCGCCCAGCTCGCGCAAGGCTTCCGGTATGGCCGGCCGCGAACCCGTCGCGATCACGATGCTGGTCGCAAGCACTTCCGTATGACCGTTGATCTGCAGGCGGTCCGGCGCGATGAAACGCGCATGCCCATTCAGACGTTGGGAGGGATCGATGCTGTCGATATTGCCGACAACGAAATCGACGAAGCGATCACGCTCAGCGCGCACGCGATCCATCACTGCCCTGCCGTCCACATTCGGCATGCCGGCATAAACGCCAAACGCGGGCGCCTCGGCCACGGCATGTGCGGCGTCCGCCGCGGCGATCAGCAGCTTGCTCGGCATGCAGCCCACACGCGCACAAGTTGTGCCGTAAGGACCGCTTTCGATCAACAAAACCCGCTTGCCATGCGCGCTCGCTGCGCGAAAGGCCGTCATGCCGGCGCTACCTGCACCGATCACCGCAACGTCACAGCTTAGTGTTCTCATCCATGTCACCTTTGCGCCTGCGTTGCCGAGAAGCGATGCCGCAGCCAGTACCAGCCGATCCCGAGCCATTCGTGCGCGGCATAATCGCTGCGCTGCAGCCATCTGCTGCGCGGGAAGATATCGACGATGGTGCTGCGTTCAGCGCTATAGAACACGGTTGGCGCGGCCACCACCGCGAGCCCTGTGCGCTCGAACGCCTGCCGTGCACGCGGCATGTGAATCGCATCCGTCACGAGCAGGATGCGCTGTATGCCGGCTTGCTGCAAGATCGCGGCAGAATCGCGCGCGTTTTCTTCGGTATTGTTGGAATGCTCCTCCAGCCAGCGCACCGGCACGACGAAATCCTCGCGCAACACGCGTCCCATGATGGCCGCCTCCGAAATTTTGGCACCGTCGGGCATGCCGCCGCTGACCAGCACTGGCAACCCCGTATCGCGATGCAACTTGGCTGCGTAACGCAGACGCTGCAGCGCAATGGCGCTCGGCACGTCGTCGCCTGCATATTCAGGTGCGTTCGCAATGCGGCCGGCGCCGAGCACGACGATCGCCTGCGCACCGACCGCCCTGCCCAGCGCGAACGGCGGGTTCAACCGCTCCAGCGGCGCAATGATCAGCATCGCGCCAGGTCGTGTGCTCAATAGCGTCAAGGCCAGCAACGCGAGCAGCGAAAGGCTCACACCGAAACGCGGCCAGCGGCGACGCAGCATCAGGCCGAGAGCACACAGCAGGATCAGACTGAAAGGAAGAAGCAGCAAGGCGCTCATCGCCGAGTTGACGATCCAGCTTTGGTTCATCGCATCCCTCTATCGTTGGCGGCAAACATTCCGCCTCATTCGTTCATCTGCGGGTCGGCAATCGTGCGCAACTGGAAGCGTCCATCGTTGTTGAAGAGCCAGGTCTCGATCAGATCGATACGACCGCTGCGCAGCAGCGATGCTGCTGGCTTAGGAAACGGTGCCGCGGCGCGCAGGCTGCTGAGCGCAGTACTCTCGGTCGCACGATCGCGGTTCGAACGCAGAATTTCGCTGCGCAGGAGCTTGCCCTCGGCATCGACCGAGTACTTCACCACGACGACCGAGCGCAACAACGCCTGCGGCCTGCCGATGAAGACCTTAGTTGAATTGACCTGCGCAATGCGATTGGCCAGCGCAAGCTTGTAGCCGTTGACGGTCGTCGCGGTAGACGTCGCATCCGGCGTCGTTTCCGAAAGATGGACTTCCGGCTCCTTGCCGGTACCGCAGGCAGACAGCAACAGCACCAGTGCGAGCGATGCGAGATGGCGGGTCTTCATCATGATGTGTGGATGGATGAGCTTACGGTTTGATCACAATTGCGTACAGAGGTTTCTCGCCTTAGTCGAAACGCCGGCGCCGATGAAACTGCTCGGTGGCGTCCACCAGTGCTGCCGCGGTGCCCGGCTCCATTGCCGCGTGGCCGGCGTCGGCGACCATGCGCAGCACCGAACCGGGCCAGGCGCGATGCAGACGCCAGGCCGCACCCGGCGGGCATACCATGTCATAGCGTCCTTGCACGATGATTGCCGGCAGTTGTGCAATGCGCGGCAGATCGCGTATCAACTGGTCCTCCTCAAGGAAACCGCGATGCAGAAAATAATGCGCCTCCAGCCGACCGATGCCCAGCGCCACCACATCGTCCTCACTCAAGGAATCTGAAGGAGTCCGCAGGAACGAGCAACGGCTTTCATATCGGCTCCAGTCGCGTGCGGCTTTCAGCGAGATGTCCGCATTGTCGCTGAACAGACGGCGCGCATAGGCCTGCAGCAGTTCGCCGCGTTCTTCCGATGGAATCGGTGCAATGAATTCTTCGTATGCGTCCGGATAGAAATGACGCATGCCATGCATGAACCAGGCGATCTCCGCCTGCGTACACAAAAAGACGCCACGAAGAATGAAACCAAGGCAGGCTTGCGGATGCGCCTGCCCATAGGCCAGGGCCAGCGTCGCACCCCAGGAACCGCCAAATACCAGCCATCGGTCGACGCCCAGCATCTGCCGTATCGCTTCGATGTCCGCGATCAGCAGCGGCGTGGTGTTGTCGCGCACCTCGCCCAGCGGCGTGGAACGCCCCGCGCCACGCTGATCGAACAGGATGATGCGATAGGCCTCCGGCCGAAAGAACTGACGATGCCGCGGCGACAGGCCGCCGCCGGGACCGCCATGCAGGAACAGGACCGGAATGCCGGACGGATTGCCGCACTCTTCCCAATACAAGGTATGTATCGCGTCCACTGCCAGCATGCCGCTACGGGTCGGCTGCAAAGGCGGGAACAAAGGCGATGCGGAGGATGAGTCGTCCATGTGGCTCCTGGAAGATGACGTCGATTGTAGCGAAGGACGCTTTGCATCGTGTAAAAAGATGTCATTGCCACACCTGCGTATGCAGGCATCCGAGGCGCACTATCGCTCTCGCGCTGCGCCATTCGCGCAAAGCCGAGAGAAGCAGCTTCACTGAGTCGTGCGCACCGGCATTCGATGTCGACAAGCAAATTCAGCGAGGCGATCGACGTGCCAGTCTTTCGCGCGCAATGTCGAACAACCAGTTGAAGCAGAATGCGTAAAGCATGAAGAACAACGAGAAAGTGACGTCGAGCATCAGCGCCTCGACAATGCCGATTTCCAGCCACCAAGCCGTCAGCGGCAATGCCACTGCCATGAAAAAGGCTTCGAAGCCCAGCGTATGCAGGACGCGCGCGAATGGCGTGCGACGCCAGCCGAAACGCGCTTCCAGCATTTCATAGAAATGGTTGTACAGCATGTTGCAGCCCATCGCGCAGAACGCCAGGATTACGGCCAGCGCGCCGAAGTGCAGCATGTTCATGCCGAATCCGTAAGACATCAGCGGCACCAGAATGAGCAGTGCGCAGACTTCGAAGAGGACGGCGTGCACGATACGCCGCAGCAAGGTATTGATGGCAATCTTCCCGCAAAAAGTGCGTCATTATAAATGTCGACCGCGCTGACCTCTGTGCGGAAGCTCCGTAATTCGAATACGCAAAGCGGTAGCAAGAAGAATCTCGCAAACAGGGGTGACAAACCCGGGGAATTGCTCTATACTTCGCCCCCTTCAGGCATGTTGGTCGACGCCAACAAGCAGGCCGGGTGAGCAAGCGCAAGTCAGCGGGTGCTTAGCTCAGTTGGTAGAGCGGCGCCCTTACAAGGCGTAGGTCGGGAGTTCGAGCCTCTCAGCACCCACCAATCGGTCGCAAGGTCCTGAAACGATCAGCTTTAG
>DATAHI010000134.1:0-2624 GCA_036263255.1 Oxalicibacterium sp.
GCCATCGCCGATCTGCTCGCGCCGCAAACCACGCTGCTGGTCGCGGACACGACCGCGCTGCTCGCGCTCGCGCAGCCGGACGGCGATGCCGAGGCCCCGTCGCTCGACGCTGCAATCTCACATCTGCTGTCGCAAGGTTGCGAATACATCCTGTCGACGGAAACGGGCACGCATCGGCTCGTCAACACGCTGTTCAGCGAAGACGGCCAGTTGCGGCAGGACATGTGGGACCGTGGGCAACAGCGGATCATGGGCATCACCGATACGCTCGGCGCGGCGATTGCCGCGCTGCTGGCCAACGGCCAGGAACCGGCCGAGGCGGTCCGCGAAGCGCAGGAGTATCTGTTCCAGGCAATGCAGGCCGCCTTTCGGCCGGGGATGGGAGCATATCTCCCGGATCGTTTCTTCTGGGCAAGAAGCAGCGAAGACGAGGTGCCGCTGGGCGGCGGGACGGATACGACGCCGGGTGAGGCGCGGCATTGATCGCGCGCGCACGCAAGGCCGCGAAGAGGCGTCCGAATGACTCCAGTCAAGCGCCAATTCGCAAATCAAGTATTTCAGTGGTAATTATCTGTTACAGCAATCTTATTTCTTAGATACTACAATTACGGATTGTAATTATTACCACTGTCTGATGAGACCTCTTCGCCGCCAGTCGACGAGGCAGCCTCAACGGCAGACCGTCGATCCCCTGACGGAACCTCCGGACAATCCGAATTGGAAGACCTTCCTCCCAGTGCTGCGGCCGCCGTTTCCGAGCCGCGCGCCTGCTGCACGCAAAGCAGCGCGCCAAGTGGCCGCGTCGCTCGCGACGAGCAGGACGGCCGCGCGTGCGTCGAACGTATTCAGCCTTTTGTACAACGTTTCAACGGCACCATCACCGGCCGCGACCGCGCCTCGATGCTCGGGCACAGGCCCGTTACCGTATGGCTCACGGGCTTGTCGGGCGCGGGCAAATCGACGATCGCGTTCCGGCTCGAGCGCGAACTGATGTCGATGGGACACGCGTGCTACGTGCTCGATGGCGACAACGTCCGCCACGGCCTGACAAGCGATCTCAGCTTTTCGAAAGAAGACCGGCGAGAAAACATCCGCCGGGTCGCGCACGTCGCGCAATTGATGAACGACGCGGGGCTGATCGTGATCGCCGCGTTGATCTCGCCAATGTTCGAAGACAGGGCAATGGCCCGCGGCATCATTGGGACCGACAGGTTTGTCGAGACTTATGTGTCCGCTTCAGCAAACGATTGCGCGAAGCGTGATCCCAAAGGGCTGTACGCGAAGGCCCAGGCGGGAACCATCAATTCGTTCACCGGCGTGTCGGCACCGTATGAACCACCGCCGCACCCCGATTTGCTTATCGATACCACCACGCTGACCGAAACGGATAGCGCGTCGCGCGTGCTCGATCATTTGCGCCAGCACTTTCTGCTGCAACGCTGAACGCTTCGCCTGCATGCCGGTTAGCCAAACCTGAAGCACCAAAAGAAAAACCCGCATTGCTGCGGGTTTTTCTTTTGGCATGAGAGGCGCACCTCGCGGCGCGCCTCCCACATGCATTCCAGTTACCTGGAAATTACATGTCCATGCCCATGCCGCCCATGCCGCCGGGCATGCCGCCAGGCATCGGTGCATCTTCCTTCGGCAGTTCGCAGACAGCTGCGTCCGTCGTCAGCAGCAGGCCAGCAACCGAAGCTGCGTTCTGCAGTGCCGTACGCGTCACCTTCGTCGGGTCGACGACACCGGCTTCCACCAGGTCACCGTACTCGCCCGTTGCTGCGTTGTAGCCGTAGTTGCCCTTGCCTGCTGCAACTGCTGCCACCACGACGCTGGCTTCTTCGCCGCCGTTCGTGACGATCTGGCGCAGCGGCTCTTCCATTGCGCGCAGAACGATCTTGATACCTGCGTCCTGGTCAGCGTTGTCGCCCTTGACGCCAGCGATTGCGCTGCGTGCGCGGATCAGCGCGACACCGCCGCCAGCCACGATGCCTTCTTCCACAGCTGCGCGCGTTGCGTGCAGTGCGTCTTCGACACGTGCCTTCTTTTCCTTCATTTCGACTTCGGTCGCTGCGCCAACCTTGATCACTGCCACGCCGCCTGCCAGCTTGGCAACGCGTTCCTGCAGCTTTTCACGGTCGTAGTCCGACGTCGCTTCTTCGATCTGCGTGCGCACTTGCTTCACGCGCGCTTCGATGCTTGCTGCTTCGCCAGCGCCGTCGATGATCGTCGTGTTTTCCTTGCCCACTTCGATACGCTTCGCTTGACCAAGTTCGTTCAGCGTTGCCTTTTCGAGCGTCAGGCCGGTTTCTTCAGCGATGACCTGACCACCCGTCAGGATCGCGATGTCTTCCAGCATCGCCTTGCGACGGTCGCCGAAGCCCGGAGCCTTGACAGCCACCGTCTTCAGGATGCCGCGGATGTTGTTCACGACCAGCGTAGCCAGTGCTTCGCCTTCGACGTCTTCAGCGATGATCAGCAGCGGACGGCCAGCCTTTGCGACTTGCTCGAGAACCGGCAGCAGATCACGGATGTTCGACACCTTCTTGTCGTGCAGCAGCACGAACGGGTTCTCGAGCACGGCAACTTGCTTGTCCGGGTTGTTGATGAAGTACGGCGACAGGTAG
>DATAHI010000135.1:0-12701 GCA_036263255.1 Oxalicibacterium sp.
GACGCGCTTCAGAAAAGTCGAGAACGGCACGCCACCCCATTTGCCGATCGCGCTCCAGCCCTCCACGCAGATATGGCGCGTCACCTGATCGGTTTGCGGCATGGCCTGCAACTGACGCAGGCTCCACGGCGTCTTGTCGGCAATCAGGCCGCTCAACTCCAGCCGCCACGTGTCACCATCGACTTCCGGTGCCTCGTCTTCGCCATAAAAGGCGTTGAACGGAAACGGTCGCGTGATCATCGACTCGGGATAGGTCGGCGCCAATTTGTTCGGATCGAACAGCGCGCCTTGGACACGGTCGTTCCAGGTCGACACTTTGCCGAGCGCCGCTTCGACGCTTTCCTGATCGTCGATCGAACATCCGGTTAGCAGCGCCAGACCGCCCAGCGTGACGGTACGCTGAAGAAAACTGCGACGCGACGGTTGCGCAATCTTGCGGATGGCGTCGGACAGCATCAATTCGCTGTCCTTGGAATAAGCGATTCTTTTCTTGATCATGATTCTTTCCTCAGCGACCGCGAATCATCGCGAGCAGCGTGCGCGGCACCAGCGCAACCATCGCGATGTGAACGATGAAAAACCCTACTAGCGTGGCCATGCAGAAAAAGTGCACACGGCGTGCGGCTTCGTAGCCGCCCAGCAGCTCGCGCAGCAGCGGAAATTGCACGGACTTCCACAGCACGAGGCCAGACATCACGACCAGTACGATGTCGAGCATCACGAACAGGTAGGCGAAACGCTGCACCGCGTTGTAGTGACGCGGATCGGCGTGCGCCAGCTTGCCTTTCAATGCCGCGATGAAGTCGGCCATGAACTGCCGCGGCGTGAGCGGAAAGAACTGGCGTTTCAGACGTCCGGAAAAAATATTGACGCCAAGGTAGATCAGACCGTTGACGACCAGCAGCCACATCGCGGCGAAGTGCCATTGCAGTGCGCCGCCTAGCCAACCGCCCAACGTGATCTTGGGTGGGATGTGAAAGTCAAAAAAAGGCGAGGCATCGTAGATACGCCAGCCGCTTGTGACCAGCACGACCACCGCCAGTGCATTGGCCCAGTGCGTCAGACGCAACCAGACGGGATGAATGATGTCGTCTCGCTTCATCATGAGCTCCTGGTCGACATGCATTGCGCCGTGCTGACCGCCTGCAGTACACGGCCCTGATGCGGCTCCTGCACAAAGGCGACTGCCTGCAGATGCTGGGGATTCCAGGCAGCGGGTAATGTGACCTGCTGATGGAAATGCGTACTGCCCTTATCCAGCGCTAAAGGACCAAACCACAGCCGTACCGTGTTGTCGTGATGCAGCGTGGCGCCGCTGTTCTCGCCGCGCAGCACGTGTGAAGTCAGATCGCTCTCGGTCAGCGCGACATACAGGTCGCCGGTGGCCGCCTGTGCGTTGACCGACTTCACGTCGACGTCGAGCGCCGCCATACCTTTGTCTGCGGGGCTCGTCTTCAGGCTGATGGTAACCGGGGCGGGACGGAGATTGATTTGGCGAATGGCGTTCGGCAAACCATCGTGCCAGGAACGCAGCTCGTTGCCGGCAACGAAAAATTGAGGGGTATAGACGACATGGTTGGTCTTACCGTCGAGCAGCGCACTTTGACGGTCGTCAAACTTCTCCTGGGCGAAGACGTCTTTCCAGCCGATATTGTCCCAATAGGTGACGTGAAGGGATAAGGGCACGATCGACGCACCCGGCGCCAGCTCATTCAGCTTGCTCAGCTGGCGATCCGCCGGCGGGCAGCTGGAACAGCCTTCGCTTGTATACAGTTCGACCAATGCTGCCGTATTGGGGCCGCTTTTGACTTCGCAGGCATTCCCGGCATACGATGGCACCGCCGAACATAGTGCGCACGCCAAGGCGGTCAATGCTAGAGGTTTCATGTTCAGATCACCGTTTTCAGTAGATGTGACCGATAATTCGCAGGACTTGCCGAATTGGTTACAGGCACGGTGACACAATTCACAAAAATAATTGCATGTCTGACGTAACCCCTCCCTCCGATGCATCGAATAGATAAGGCAAACATCCGATACGACGTCGAGCAAGCGGAAATACGCTTGCGCGCCCTGTTCCTGCAAGGCATTGCAGGCGACGAGGCGGCGTATCGGCAGTTTCTGCAGGCGACGGCATCGCATTTGCGTGCCTTTCTGCGCCGACGCCTGTCCAGCTGGCCGGACGAGGTGGAGGATCTGGTGCAGGAATCGCTGCTGGCGATCCATAACCAGCGCGGCACCTACGATACTGCGGCGCCATTGACGGCGTGGATGATTGCCATCGCCAAATACAAGCTGATCGATTGGCTGCGGCGCCATGCGCGACGCGATTCGCTGAACGACCCGCTGGATGAGGACAATGAAGCGTTCACGACGGCAGACGGGGATGCTCACGAAGCGAAGCGCGATCTGCGCAAGGTGCTGGATTTGCTGCCGGAACAACAGCGCGCCGCGATTCTCCATACCAAGGTGGATGGCTGGTCGGTGCGCGAAACGGCGGTCGCGCTGAATATTTCGGAGGCGTCCGTGAAGGTAGCCGTTCATCGCGGCCTGAAGGCGTTGACGGCCAAACTGCGAAATGAATCATGAATACAGATGAATTGATCAACATGCTGGCAAGCGGCGACCCCCGCCCGCCCGCCATCCCGGTACGGCGTATGCTGGTGCTGGTGACGTGCGGTGTGCTGGCGAGCGTGGTGCTGATGGCGACCTTCCTTGGCGTGCGCGCCGATTTGATACAGGTTCTCGCGATGCCGGCGTTCTGGCTGAAGGTTCTTTTTGTGCTGGCGCTGGCATTCATCGGCTGGCGGCTGACCGCACGGCTCTCGCATCCGGGGCTCCGTAGCACGGCATTGGCCGCGCTGCTCGCGCTGCCGCTCGCGGTCATCTGGACCATGGCGGCGTGGTCGCTGATGGCAGCCGCACCAGGGGAACGCAGCGAATTGTTCTGGGGTTCGACCTGGCGCGTCTGCCCCTTCCTGATCGCCGGGCTGTCCTTGCCGATCCTGATCGCCGTGCTGCGCGCCATGCGTGAACTGGCACCGACGCGCTTGCGGCTAGCGGGCGCCGCGGCCGGCTTGAGCGCAGGCGCCGCCGCCGCGACGGTCTATTGCCTGCATTGCCCGGAGATGGCGCCGCCCTTTGTCGCGTTCTGGTATGTGATCGGCATCCTGCTTGCGACCGGTACCGGCGCGTTGCTCGGACCGCGCCTGCTGCGCTGGTAGAACTATTCTGCGAATGAAAAAGGCCATGCGTTGCATGGCCTTTTTTGTGCCCCGCCGGCGCGCCTCACGCCACCCAGTCGCGGCAGAATTGCATGAAAAATTCGAGACGTGCCGACACCAGCTTGTTCCTGCGCCGAATCAGATAGAAATGCCGCTGCAGGGGCGGCAACGCCGTGTGCAGTTCGACCAGCTTGCCGGCTTCCAGCAGATCGGCAACCACCAGCCGCGACAGACAAGCCAGACCCAAACCCGCGGCCGCGGCATGCTTGATCGCTTCCGAATTGCTGAATTCGCCGGCGGATTGCACCGCATGCAGATGCGGCAGCAAGGCATGCTCCACCGCTTCGCGCGTGCCGGAACCGACTTCACGCAGCAACCAGCGCGACTGCCGCAATTCCGCCAGCGCGACCTTCCTGCCATGCGCCGCCAGCGGATGATGCGGTGCGCAAACCACGCTGAGCTGGTCCGTCAGCCACGGCTCCGCATGCACTTCCGGCTCGTGGCACGGTCCTTCGATCAAGCCGACATCGACTTCGAATGCCGCCACTGCTGCGGCTACGGAACGCGTGTTGGCGATTCTTACCTGCGGCGGCGTAAGCACCGGCTCTTGCGCGAAGTGCGCCAGCATGCGCGGCAGCAGATAGATGCCGATCGTGGTGCTGGCGCCAATATGCAAGCCGAGCGCATCGGCGGCATCGGGTTGATGAAACTGCTCCTCGATCGTCGCTGCGGCGTCCAGCATCTGCCGCGCCTGTGGCAGCAGCATGCGGCCGTTGTCGTTCAACAGCAAACGCTTGCCGACGCGATCGAACAGATGAATGCCAAGCAGCGTTTCCAGCTCGTTCAGTGCCGCGCTGGCTGCCGACTGCGACAGCGCGACCGCGCTGGAAGCTGCCATCGTGCTGCCGTAATCGGCGACGGCGAGAAAAATCTGCAATTGACGAAGTGTCAGGCGCATGGTGATCGAGAAAGTTGTTACCTATTTTTCAGGTTGATTATATCCATATAAATCGTTTTATTTGTTATGCATGCTTGCCTAGACTCGCGGTATTCCTTGCTCACCGGAGTCGTCATGCCAGCTTCCAGCCTCATCCTTACGCGCAGCGTCCCACGGCCGCTGCTATGGCTGCCGGGTCTCGCTGCGAGCGCCGTGATCGGGCTGGTGTCGATTCTGCTCGGCGAGCTGCCATTCCTGCAGACCCATGGACTAAGCGCGCTGATCGTCGCCATCCTGCTCGGCATCGTCCTCGGTAACACGGTGTATCCGCGCGTCGCCGCGCAATGCGGACCGGGAGTGGCCTTGTCGAAGCAGACGCTGCTGCGTCTGGGCATCATGCTGTACGGTTTTCGGTTGACCTTTCATGACGTTGGCGCCGTCGGATTGAGCGGCATCGTGATCGACATGCTGACGCTGCTGTCCACATTCGGCATGGCGCTGCTGCTGGGCCAACGCGTATTCGGACTGGACCGACACACGACAGTGCTGATCGGCGCAGGCAGCGCGATCTGCGGAGCCGCCGCCGTGATGGCCTCCGAGCCGGTGGTCAAGGCGCGCGCGGAACAGGTCACGATCGCGGTATCGACCGTCGTCGTATTCGGCACACTGGCAATCGCCATTTATCCGCTGCTGTATCAATGGAATTTGGCATGGCAGATCGTACCGCCGGACGCACATGGCTTCGGCATCTACATCGGTTCGACCGTGCATGAAGTGGCGCAAGTGCTGGCCGCCGCGCGCGCCATCGACGCCCACGCAGCCGACAGTGCGGTCATTGCCAAGCTGGTGCGCGTGATGATGTTGGCGCCCTTTCTGCTCGCGCTGTCGTTCTGGATGCGGCCGAAGGCAACCGGCGCTGCGACAGGCAAGGCAGGTGTGACGATCCCATGGTTCGCCTTTGCCTTCCTGCTCATGGTCGGATGGAATTCGCTCGCGCCTCTGCCTTCCGCGGTACGCGGCAGCGTACTCGATCTGGATACGTTTCTGCTCGCCATGTCGATGGCGGCGCTCGGCCTGACCACGCATCTGTCGGCAATCCGGCGCGCAGGGCTGAAGCCGCTGCTGCTGGCCGCGCTGCTGTTCGCCTGGCTGATCGTCGGCGGCGCGATCATCAACCGCGGCATCACGGCGCTCGGCATCTGATGCGGGGGCGGGCGGCGCTGCGGCGAATGCGGCGCTTCGCTTATCATCACGCTTTGCCCGCCGCCCCGCCATGTATCAGCTCGCCGCCCCCGTCAGCACCGAAATCGAGATCAAGAAAAGCCGCTTCATCGGCATGCTGTATCCGGTCGCCACACGCGCCGAGGCGGCGGCGATTCTGGCCGGACTGCGTGCTGCGCATCCGCAGGCGGTGCACTTCTGTTCGGCGTTGCTGTGCGAAGGCGATTCCGGTCTCGATGACGACGGCGAACCATCGGGCACGGCAGCGCGGCCCATGTACAACGTGCTGGTGCACAAGGAATTGTTCAATGTGTTGGCGGTCGTGGTGCGCTATTGGGGCGGGATCAAGCTCGGCGCCGGTGGGTTGACCCGCGCCTATGGTCAGGCAGTGTCGGAAGCAGCGAAACTGGCGCAATTGACGCAGGTGGAAACGATGTGCGAGCGGCGTGCAACGCTGCCGTTCGCCGAGGAATCGACGCTGCGCCGCTTGTGCGAACAGCACGGTGTGGCGGTGCTCGATGCGCAATACGGCGAAGCGGTGACGCTGCTGCTACGGATGAAGGCAAGTCAGGCCGAAGCATTTTGCAGCGAGGCGACGAATCTATTGCGCGGGAATGTCGCTATCGAGGCGGTGTGATCCCGCATTCGGGTCGATGCGCTGTCGGTGGCTCATGCATCACTGCAAATGACGCCACGAATCAGATCATCTCCAGCGGCTCCGGGCCGTCCGGCGGCGGAAAGGCGCTATCGAGCTCGGCGTAATCTTCCTCGGTCAGTTTCAATTCCAGCGCGGCGTGATTCTCACGCACATGCGCCGGCGAGGATGCCTTTGGAATCGCAATCACGCCCTGCTGGCGCAGCACCCATGCCAGCGCGACCTGCGCCGGCGTCACGCCGTGGCGTTCGGCGATGTCCTGCACTTCCGGATAATGCGCGAGGCGCCCCTGCTCGATCGGCGAATACGCCATCAGCGGCAGGCCGCGTTTTTGCGCTTGCGGCAGCAGATCGTATTCGATGCCGCGGCGCGTGATGTTGTACAGCACCTGATTGGTAGAGATCGCATCGCCGCCCGGCGCAGCCAGCAACTCTTTCATGTCGCGTACATCCATGTTGCTGACACCCCAGTAGCGGATCTTGCCCGCGCTCTGCAGCGCCTCGAACGCGCCGATCGTTTCGGCGAAAGGCACGCGGCCGCGCCAGTGCAGCAAGTACAGATCGATGCGGTCCGTGCCAAGACGACGCAGGCTGTTCTCGCAGGCGGCGATGGTGCCGGCACGTGAAGCGTTGCTCGGCAACACCTTCGTGACGAGGAAAACTTCATCGCGGCGGCCCGCGATCGCCTCCCCGACCAGCCGTTCCGACGCACCATTGCCGTACATTTCCGCAGTATCGATCAGCGTCATGCCGAGATCGAGGCCCAGACGCAGCGACGCGACCTCGTCGGCGCGCCGGCGCGTGTCGTCGCCCATGTACCAGGTGCCCTGACCAAGGACGGGAACGGAGATGCCGGAAGGAAGTGTGGTCGTGCGCATCAGCTTGCCTTTCAATTTCGATCTGCAGGGGTTGCGGCCGCCCTGGTTTGTCCTGATCTTGTCAAACGGATTCGTGCACAGCGAGCGGCACGGCGTACCATATGAGTCTTTAGCGCGATGCCGGTTCAAGTGTTTCTTGCTCGCCGAGCGACGCGCTGCGAGAGCACCAGTATCGGATTTTCATTATACGCAAACGATCCGTCACTCTCTGTCACCTCTTTACACTGCACGACACAGCACCAGTATCATGAGCGAACCCACCTTCCCGATTCCCGTCGACACATTGACCACGTGCCGTCCCGACACCATGCAATGGGTAGATTGGGCGATGCCGGGCGCACAGTTCAAGCTGCTGCATGCCGACGCATCGACCGGTCATTTCACCCTGTTGATCAAGTTCGAAGCCGGCGCCGCCGCACCTATCCATCGCCATATCGGCGCGGTACAGGGCTACATGCTGGAAGGCGGCTTCCATTACAAGGATGATCCGGACACCCGCTTCGATGCCGGCAGCTATCTGCATGAAAACGAAGGGGCGGTCCATCAGCCGGTCAGTCCGCACGGTGGCGTGATGTTCGCCGTATTTCATGGCCCGGTGGAAGGGCTCGATGAAGCAGGCAACGTGATCGGCCGCATTCACTGGAAGTGGCATGTCGAGAAGTGGAACGCGGCCGGCAACCATTACGTGCCAAGCGGCCTCCCGGCTACCTGATCCGATCCTATCGCCCGCCTAACCTGTTCGCGCCAGCGTAGTCCATGCCCGTATAATGCCGCCGGATAGATAGAACGTCCTTCGCCCGTTCTCAACCCGACGTGCCTGCGTGCCGTCCACCGCCGTCATTCCATGCGCTCTTTTCCGGAAAAATTTCGTCTGCTGACATGGGTCAGCATTCTGCTGGTCGCCGGTTTCCTGACCACCATCCTTGCCAGCTATTTCGTCTCACGCGAAGCGATACGCCAAAGCGTGCAGGAGCAGGCCTTGCCGCTGACCAGCGACAATATCTATTCCGAAATCCAGAAGGACATCCTGCGACCTGTCTTCATTTCATCGCTGATGGCGAGCGACACCTTCGTGCGCGACTGGATGCTCGGCGGCGAAACCGATACCGATCGCATCGCGCGCTATCTGAAGCAGGTCAAGGACAAGTATCACACCGTCAGCGCCTTTCTCGTCTCCGACAAGACGGGACGCTACTACTATCCGGACGGCGTGCTGAAGACCATCAGCCAGACAGCGCCTCGCGATGCCTGGTTCTACCGCGTGCGCGCCATGAAAGCGGATTACGAAACGAATGTCGATCTCGACATGGCCAATCGCGACACGCTGACGATTTTCATCAATCACCGCGTATTCGATTATGACGGCCAGTTCATCGGCGCAACCGGCGTCGGCCTCACACTCGATACGGTATCTGAATTGCTGGACAGCTATCAGCACCGCTTTCATCGCAACATCTATTTCGTGGACGGCAACGGCGTGGTCAAGATGACCGGCCAGTCCATGCGCAACGTGCACGGCGCGATCACCGCGCTGCCTGGCGTCTCGTCGATTGCCTCCCAGATTCTGAACCAAAGCACGGTGCCGACCGAACTCGAATATCAGCGCGGCAGCGCGACGGTGCTGCTGAGCTCCCGCTTCATTCCGGAGCTCGACTGGTACTTGCTGGTCGAACAAGACATCACCGATGAAGTGAAGCCGATCCGCCACGTGTTCTACATGAACATCGCGGTCAGTGCCGCGATCACGCTGCTGGTGCTGGCAATGACACTGTTCGCCATCAATCGCTATCAGCGCCAGTTGGAAACGGTCGCTGGCACCGATCCGCTGACCGGACTTCTGAACCGGCAAGCATTTGAATT
Organism: Oxalicibacterium sp.; assembly: GCA_036263255.1. GTDB lineage: Bacteria > Pseudomonadota > Gammaproteobacteria > Burkholderiales > Burkholderiaceae_D > Oxalicibacterium. Next base: position 8,775 of record DATAHI010000135.1, read on the forward strand.
CGTGTTCCAGCAGGCAATGCTCGACAGCGAGCGGCGCGGTAGCCCGCTGAGCGCCGTGCTGTTCGACGTCGATCATTTCAAGGCGGTCAATGACGACCACGGCCATCTCGCGGGCGACCGCATCCTGCGTCAGATCGCAGACACCGTGCGCTCCGTGCTGCGCGAGAGCGATATCGTGACCCGCTGGGGCGGCGAGGAATTTCTGGTGCTGCTGAAGGATTGTCCGCTGCAGCAGGCGGCGTTCATCGCCGAAAAGCTGCGGCATGCAATCGCCGAACAAAACTTCGCGCTGCCGTCGGGCACTTTGTCGCTGACCGCCAGCCTCGGCGTGGCCGAATATGAATGCGGTGAAAGCTCGACCAGTTTCTTCGGACGCGCCGACAAGGCTTTATATAGCGCCAAGACCGGCGGTCGTAATCGCAGCGAGGTATCGCACTTCGCAACGTGACGGCAGCGTTCCGCTGCACAGACAGGGAAAATCGGCGCTACACTTGACGCTTCATGCACCAGCGAAACATCCATGAGCAAGATCGCCACGGCGACGGAAGGCAACGCTTCTTCGCCCTCTTCCATTCCATTGAACGCAGCGCAAATCGCGCAGTTCGAGCGCGACGGCTATCTCGTCTTTCGCAACATGCTGGAACCGCAGGTTTGTGAGCAGATGCTTGCGGTCGCGCGACGCCAACTGCAGGAAGCGCAGCAGCCGCTCGAATACGAAGCCGAACTTGGGTATACCGGCGCGCCGAAATCGCTTGACGACGAAGGCGGCCGCACCGTGCGGCGCCTGCGCGGCGCCTACGACCGCGACGCGATCTTTCACGACTGGGCACGCGATCCGCGCGTGCTGATCAAGCTGCGCCAGTTGTTCGGGGAACCGGTATGCCTGACGCTGGCGCATCACAATTGCGTGATGACCAAGCATCCGCGCTACGGCACAGCGACCGGCTGGCATCGCGACATCCGATACTGGTCATTTGCGCAAAGCGATCTGATCTGCGTGTGGCTGGCGCTCGGCGACGAGATCGAAAGCAATGGCAGCCTGAAGTTCATCCCCGGCTCGCACACATTGCAGATCGCGTCCGATCGCCTCGACGAATTGCTGTTCCTGCGTCCCGAGCATCCGGACAATCAGGCGCTATTCGCGCAAGGCAAGGCCGTCGAACTGCATCAGGGCGATGTCGTGTTCTTCCACAGCCTGTTGTTCCACGCGGCGGGAGTCAACAGTTCCGATCAGGTCAAGACATCGGTCGCCTTCGCCTATCACGGCTGCAGCAACCAGCCGCTGCCGGGCACGCGCTCGGCGGCCTCCGACGACGTTCGCGTAACGGACTGAAGCGCAGGCGCGGCCGCCAGCTCGGCAAGCTGCTGCTACAGCGCGCGATCGTAGGCCGGCTCGGCGCCGTAGAAGGTGTGCACGCCGTTGGCCCATTCGATGTCGGTCATGTCGGGCCAGTCGTTCTGGTCGAACCCCGGCGCATCCTTCAACCGCTCCTTGTCGATACGCAACAGGAATCGCTTGTTGACTGTGTCCAGCGACAGCGCCGACCACGGCACTGCAAACAGCGCTTCGCCCATGCCGAAAATGCCGCCGAACGCGAGCACCGCGTACGCAACGCGGCCGCTACGCATGTCGAGCATGATTTCCTTGATGTCACCCAGGCGTTCGTCCTTGTGGTTGTACACGTCTTCGCCGAGCAGCGTATGTGCACCCATCAGCTCCGGCCCCGGGCCTTTCTTGTGCCGCGCATAGATACCGTAGGTATCGCGTTCGATATAGCTCATGTCAGTCTCCTGTCAGTGAACGATGAAGCGGCCAGCATCGCGAATGGCGCAGCGGTGCTCGGTGCGGCCGCCCACACAGGCTCTGCATTTTCTTTACGACAATGACGACTCATTTCTCCGGCGTACTGGCAGGCATGCGCGAAGAGGCGGGAATCTCTTCCTGCGCATTGCCGGGCTTGGCGCGCTCGACTTCTTCAACCCCCGGCATGCCGCGCCGATCGGTATCCATCTGCCCTTCGGCGATATCGTCGTGCGCGCGCTTGATGACTTCGCGCGGGTGATCGTCCTGACTGTCGAAGGATTCGTCGCGCTCGTGCGGCATGCGCGGCGATTTGCCTTTGTCGACCGAAGTCAGTGGTTGCGCATCGTCCTTGTGCCGCTTCTGCGTGTTGATGCGCTCGTCTCTCAGTGTGCTGTCGTCTTCCATAGCTTCCCCCGATTGGTTTCGTTCGCGGCACGTTGAAGCGCCTTCTCAAGTTGGAGTGAGACAAATGGCAATAATTCCCGCGGGATTTCGTGCCATGCCGCAATAACGCTGGCCTGACCGGCGCCGCTCTGCTATCATTCGGCCCGAACACTGGGGAGTAGCCGGCTTCCAGCAACTGGAAGAATCTGCATCAACATTCTTGGCCCGCAGGCCATGGTGCAGATCGTCGCGAGACGTGGCGAGACCATTGATCAAATGGACGACTTGCATGGGCCGGAGTCGTCGTTTGGTCTTTGGTTATCGTCCGGCCCTGGAGTTTTATCCCCTCATGGAAGCATTCTTTGTTTCGACCGGCGTGGTCGCGCTGGCGGAAGTCGGCGACAAGACGCAACTTCTTTCTTTCCTCCTGGCAGCAAAATTCCGCAAACCCCTGCCGATCGTGCTGGCCATCCTTGCGGCGACGCTTTTCAATCACGCTTTTGCGGCGGCCATCGGCACCTGGATTACCACAATGCTCGGGCCACACGTACTGCGCTGGGTGCTGGGCATTTCGTTTCTGGCGATGGCGGGATGGATCCTGATCCCGGACAAACTCGATGAGGATGAAGCCAAGCTGGCCAGGTATGGCGTATTTACGACGACCTTCATCGCCTTCTTCCTTGCCGAGATGGGCGACAAGACGCAGATCGCGACCGTTGCGCTCGCGGCGCAATTCCATTCCTTTTTGGCAGTGGTGGCCGGCACGACGTGCGGGATGATGCTGGCGAACGCGCCGGCCGTGTATTTCGGCGACAAGCTGGCCGGGCGCCTCCCTGTCACGCTGGTGCATCGGATCGCAGCGGTAATCTTTGCCGTGCTTGGCGTGATGACGCTGCTGGGTGCAGGAGCGAAATTCGGCTTCTGATGCGTTGCGATCCTCGCGACGTCGCGACTGTTTCCGCACTGAGCGGCATAAGCGATGCGCGAGGGCGCCGCGCTACAGGAATCGATCCAGCATCTTGCGGCTGTGCTTGTCCAGCTTCTTCAGATCGCGGATCAGGAATTGCACGCCGTGCGCATCCGAAATCATCAGTGTCATGTCGCCAATGCGGCGGATGTCGTCCTCGCCTTTCAGCAGCAAGGTGGCGTCGCCGCGATTCGTTTCCACCTGCCATGTACTAGGGGAAGCGAAGGTCGATACGCGCTTGATCCGGTGGATCTCGGGCAGGAACTCGCGATTGCGTAGCTCCTCCTGCAGCAGCGCGCGCATGTGCGCGGGTACGTCATTTACGTGCTCGAACCAGAGCAGTTCATGACCGTCGGCACTGACCAGCGAAATACCGGAATCGGGCGCTGCGATCGGAAAGGCGCGTACCGGCACCACGTTCTCGTGCATCTGGCCGCTGGCGTCGGTCAGCACCAGCTTGCCGAGGGTATTGCGGCTCAATTGCAGGTCGCTCATGCCGGTTCTCCGTTCAGCAATGCCGCATCCTCCAGCAAATCGTTTTCGGCTTGGCGCGCCTGCGCCTGATACAGCTTGTAGTAAGCGCCGCGGCGCGCCAGCAATTCCTCGTGCGAGCCGATCTCGACGATGCGGCCCTTGTCCATCACGACAATGCGGTCGGCCCGGCGCAGCGTGGACAGGCGGTGCGCGATCGCGATCGTCGTACGGCCGCTGACCAGATTGTCGAGCGCTTTCTGGATTTCGCGTTCGGTCGTCGTGTCCACCGACGAAGTGG
>DATAHI010000136.1:0-16114 GCA_036263255.1 Oxalicibacterium sp.
CTGGCCGATGCACAGATGTACCGCCAGTGCAGCAGGCGGTACCATCCACCGGTTGAAGCCGGGGCCGGCGACGCTTCGTTCCTTTGCAAAAAATCCGGACATATCCATCTCCTCTTGTATGTGTGACGACCGCGAACGGCCCGTTACCTGTAGCTGGCCAAGCGACCTTGACCCTGCCTGTATAGCTAGGCAATCGATGTGCCAGAGCTCCGCGGCGCCAAGTGACTGATTTATAAAGAGTGCCGCCGGCGGAGGAAATGCAATGCGCGACAATTTGACGCTGGCGACGCGACAAATTGTCTTGTTCGTTGTCTCAACTGGCAGCGCATGTGCTTGACGCCTGCGGGCCGTGCACGTGTACACTCGCGCATCATTCCGGAGAATTTCGTCCATGCTTATCAATTGCGTCGCTTACGAAGACGGCACCAAGCTGTCCGATATTTCGGTCGAGCAGATCAGTGACTATCTGCAGCGGCCCAATTGCTTCGTATGGGTGGCCCTGAAGGACGCCGACCAGCAAGAGCTGGCGACGATGCAAGGGGAATTCCATCTGCATGAACTCGCAGTGGAAGACGCGCATCACGGCCATCAGCGGCCGAAGATCGAGGAATACGGCGATTCGCTGTTTGCCGTGGTGAAGACCGCTGAGATGGAGGGCGGGCAACTGCACATCGGCGAGCTGGATATATTTGTCGGGCGAAATTACGTGCTGTCGGTGCGTAATCGCAGCAACCAGGGATTTCTTGGTGTGCGCGCACGCTGCGAGAACGAGCCGCACCAGTTGCGCAAAGGCTCGGCCTTCGTGCTGTATGCATTGATGGACGCAGTGGTCGACCGGTATTTCCCCGTGGTCGAGGCGCTGGAAGCCGAACTGGAAAAGATCGAGGCAAAGATCTTTGAGCAGGACGGCCAGCGCCACAACATCGAACGCCTGTACGAACTGAAGCGGCAGGTCGTGATGATGAAGCACATCGTCGCGCCGCTGATGGAAGCCGTCGGCAAGCTTTACGGCGGCCGTGTGCCGAGCCTGTGTGAAAGCACGCGCGACTATTTCCGCGACATCGGCGATCACCTGTACCGGCTCAATTCATTGATCGACGCAATTCGCGAAACGATTTCCACCGCGATTCAGGTCAACCTGTCGATGGTGGCAATTGAAGAGAGCGAAGTGAACAAGCGGCTGGCATCGTGGGCCGCGATCTTCGCAGTAGCGACCGCCTTCTTCGGCCTGTGGGGCATGAACTTCAAGGTGATGCCAGAGCTCGACTGGAAGTATGGCTATCCGACGGCCATCGTGCTGGTGGTCGGCGTGTGCGGCTATCTGTACTACCGCTTCAAGAAATCCGGCTGGCTGTAGCAGCCGGCGGCGCTTTCATCCTTACTTCGATTCCAGCATGCTCAGCGCGAGCGCTTCGGCCACACGAATGCCGTCGATCGCGGCGGACATGATGCCGCCGGCATAACCGGCGCCTTCGCCGGCCGGATAAAGGCCGCGCGTATTAATGCTTTGCAGCGTGCGGTCGTCGCGCTTGATGCGGATTGGCGAAGAGGTGCGCGTCTCGATACCGGTCAACACTGCATCGTGCATCGAGAAGCCCTTGATCTGCTTGTCGAAGGCGGTCAGCGCTTCACGGATCGCTTCGATGACATACGTGGGCAGCGAAGGATTGAGATCGCCCAGCGTGACGCCCGGCTTGTACGAAGGCAGCACCGAACCGAATTCGGTGGAAGGCTTGTTCGCAATGAAGTCGCCGACCAGCTGGCCTGGCGCATTGTAGTTGCCACCACCGAGCTCGAATGCCTTCGATTCCCACTGCTGCTGGAATTCCATGCCGGCCAGTGGGTGGCCTGGATAGTCGTCCGGCGTGATGCCGACCACGATGCCTGCGTTGGCGTTGCGCTCGTTGCGCGAGTACTGGCTCATGCCATTGGTCACCACGCGGCCCGGCTCGGACGTCGCCGCCACTACCGTGCCGCCCGGGCACATGCAGAAGCTGTAGACCGAGCGGCCGTTGCTGGCGTGGTGCACGAGCTTGTAGTCGGCCGCGCCGAGCAGCGGATGGCCGGCGCTTGGCCCGAAGCGGCAGGCGTCGATCAGCGATTGCGGATGCTCGATGCGAAAACCCATCGAAAAAGGTTTTGGCTCGATGTAGATGCCGCGCGTCTGCAGCATGCGGAAAGTGTCGCGTGCGCTGTGGCCGATCGCCAGCACGACATGATCCGTATCGATATGGCTGCCATCGGCGAGTTTCAATCCACAGACGCGGCCGTTCTCGATCTCGATGTCATCGACCTTGCTCTCGAAGCGAAACTCGCCGCCCAGCGCTTCGATCTCCGCGCGCATCAATTCCACCATCTTCACCAGACGGAAGGTGCCGATGTGCGGCTTGCTGACGTAGAGGATTTCCGGCGGCGCATCGGCTTTCACGAATTCGGTCAGCACCTTGCGGCCGTAATGCTTTGGGTCCTTGATCTGCGTCCACAGCTTGCCGTCCGAAAAAGTGCCGGCACCGCCTTCGCCGAACTGCACGTTCGATTCCGGATGCAGTTCGCGCTTGCGCCACAGGCCCCAAGTGTCCTTCGTGCGCTCGCGCACCACCTTGCCGCGTTCGAGGATGATGGGCTTGAAACCCATCTGCGCCAGGATCAATGCAGCAAAAATGCCGCATGGCCCGAAACCGATCACTACCGGGCGTGTCTTGAGATCCGCAGGCGCCTGCGCGACGAATTTGTAGCTGGTATCCGGCGCGGGAGAAACATGGCGGTTGTTCTTCGCGCGCTTCATCACCTGCGCTTCGTTGCACACCTCGACGTCCAGCGTGTAGACCAGCGAGATCGCGTGCTTTTTGCGCGCGTCGTAACCGCGGCGGAAAACCGTATAGCGGATCAGATCCTGCGGCGCGATGCCGAGCTGCGCGACGATGGCGGCTTCAAGCGCTTCTTCAGGGTGATCCAGAGGGAGTTGTACATCGGTGAGTCGCAGCATGCCCTTGTCCAGCTGACCCTGATGAAAAACCGTTTCGCTGCCCGGGTCGTCCGGCAACGGCGCGCCATTTTACCGCAGCGCCTTGTTGCTGCTTTGCCGCGCGGAGGCCAAGCCGTGTCGCGATTTAACAATATTTTGCGATTGTCGAATGAGAAAGGATTTACCCGGAATCAGGGTTCTTCCCTCTGAAGCGCATGTCATCCGCGGAAGTGGACCGCTTTTTGCATCTTTGCTTGCATTGACGCTCGGAAACGAATTGTTTATGTTGGACTCGACAGGCGCAAAAGCCCTGCAATACAACATAGACGTTCGCCAGAACGCATCAACGAGACAACAGAGGGCAATACGATGGACGCGATCGCAAAGGAGGCGCCGGCGGATGCATTGCCGGTTCAGCCGCAAGAGTTCCTGGCATTCACGCTGGGCAAGGAAGAGTACGGCATCTCGATTCAAAAAGTGCAGGAGTTGCGCGGCTACGAAGCTGTCACGCGCATCGCCAATGCGCCGCCATTCATCAAGGGCGTGGTCAATCTGCGTGGCCACATCGTGCCCATCATCGATATGCGCATCAAATTCGATCTCGGCACGCCGACCTACGATCAGACCACCGTGGTCGTGATCCTGAACATGCTTGGCCGGGTGGTTGGCATGGTGGTCGACAGCGTGTCGGACGTCGTGCTGCTGGCGCCCGAGCAGATCAAGCCCGCGCCCGACATGAACAACGGCGTGCTGAATACCGACTATCTCGTCGGACTCGGCACGATCGATGAACGCATGCTGATCCTGATCGACATCGACAAGCTGATGTCCAGCGCCGATATGGGATTGCTGATCGAAGCGGCGGCCTAAGGCTGCATGCGCCTTCGGGGCGCACTACATCTTGCACAGGAAAACATCATGTTGAAGAACATCACCATCAAGTCACTGCTCATGTTTGCCATGGGCGTATTGTCGTTGCTACTGATCGTGATCGGTGCGATCGGACTCGTTTCGCTAGACCATACCAACAAGGCGCTGAAGACGGTGTATGAAGATCGCACCGTGCCGATGGGGCAATTGGAAACCGTGATGACGCAGCTCACGGTCAACCAGCTGGACCTGGCCGCATCGATCTACGGCGATCCCGGCCAGGTCACGGCAAAGATGGACGCGATCGAAAAGCGCTCCGCGCAGATCAGCAAGGCTTTCAACGACTACATGGCAACCGGATTGACGGACGATGAAAAGAAGATCGCCGACAAATTCGGTGCCGATCTGAAAGCATTCAACGACAAGGCGCTCATGCCGGCGGTTGCTGCGTCGCGCGGCAATAACGTCCTGCGCGTGACGGAGATCGTCAACGGCCCGATGGAAGAACTGGTTGTGCCGGTACGCAATGGCGCCAGTGCCCTGATCGAAATCCAGCTGCGGGAAGCGAAAAACGAATTTGAACGTTCGCAACAGCGTTTCGCGATGGTACGCACGATCTCTCTGGCTGCCATTGCGTTCGGCGTTGCGCTGGCGGTCTTCATGGGTTTCTGGCTGATTCGCATGATCGCGCGCCCGCTGCATCAGGCGGTTCAGGTTGCGAAGAACGTCGCAGCTGGCGATTTGACGCAGCACATCGACGTCGAATCGAGCAATGAAACCGGCCAGTTGCTGCAGGCGCTGAAGGACATGAATGACAGCCTGTCGAATACGGTACGCACGGTGCGCCGCGGTACGGAAACCATTACCGTGGCGTCGGGAGAAATCGCTTCCGGCAATGCCGATCTGTCGAGCCGTACCGAAGCGCAGGCCGGGTCGCTGGAAGAAACGGCCAGCTCGATGGAGGAGCTGACCTCCACCGTGCGCCAGAATGCGGACAACGCGCGCCAGGCGAACCAACTGGTGGTGTCGGCCTCCGAGGTGGCGATGAAGGGCGGCAATGTCGTCGAACAAGTGGTGCAGACGATGAGTTCGATCAAGGACAGCTCGCGCAAGATCGTCGACATCATCGGCGTGATCGATGGCATCGCGTTTCAGACCAACATCCTCGCATTGAACGCTGCAGTGGAAGCGGCGCGCGCCGGCGAACAGGGCCGCGGCTTTGCAGTCGTGGCAAGTGAGGTGCGCAACCTGGCGCAACGCTCGGCCAATGCGGCGAAAGAAATCAAGACCCTGATCGGCGATTCGGTCGAAAAGGTCGACGCCGGCGGCAGGCTGGTGGATCAGGCCGGGGCGACGATGGGCGAGATCGTGACCTCGGTCAAGCGTGTGGCCGACATCATGGGCGAGATCAGCTCGGCAAGCCAGGAACAGAGTTCCGGCATCGAACAGATCAATCAGGCCATCACGCAGATGGACGAGATGACGCAGCAGAATGCCGCGCTGGTCGAGCAGGCCGCGGCTGCGGCGCAAAGCATGCAGGATCAGGCGGTCGAGCTGTCACGTGCGGTCAGCACGTTCAAGCTGGATGCGGCCGATATTCGCTCGACGCCAGCCGTGCCGCAGCTTGCCGTCGCCGAACCTTTAAGGGCACCGACGCCAGTGTTGCAGAAGCCAAGGGCGGAAGTTGCTTCGACCAAACCGGCGGTCCAGCCGCAAAAGCCGGTGGTCGCCGACAAGAGCGCCGACGATTGGGAAGAGTTCTGATGTCCTGAATGGCACGCGCTGTTGTTCACGCAGGTATGCACGCGTCTTGCGACGCTGCATGCCTGTTTTTCTGTCGGGTATTTGCGATGACGAGGCCGAGTTGTGCCCGGCATTGTCGCGTCTCATGTTTTTGATGGACAATAGCGCGCTTGCGGCTGTGTCGTGGCCGTTTGCTTCTTCTTTCTGCCCTTTAAGCGAGCTCATCCAGCATGTCAAAACCAACTGTCGACTCCGACAAACCGCTGTACGTTGTGCGTAATTCCCCCGTTCACGGCCGTGGCGTCTTTGCCACCTGCAATATCTCGGCCGATACTTTCCTGATCGAGTACAAAGGCGAGCGCATCAGTGAGAAGGAAGCAGTGAGGCGCTCGGGTGCTGATCCGGAAAATCCGTATCACACCTTCTTTTTCAGTCTCGAAAGCGGCAAACTGATCGACGGCGGCGACAACGGCAACGATGCGCGCTGGATCAATCATTCCTGCGAGCCGAACTGCGAAGCCCGCGAGGAAAAAGGTCGCGTCTATATTTACACCGTCCGTGATATCAAGCGAGGCGAAGAATTCAATTACGACTACGGCTTGGTACTGGACGAACCGCAGACCAAGGCGCTGAAGAAAGCCTATGAGTGCCGCTGCGGCGCCGAGAGCTGCCGTCATACGATGCTAGCGCCGAAAAAGCGCAGCGCATCTGCGAAGAAAGATGCCAAGAAGGACGGTAAGAAAGACGAGAAGAAGGATAAAAAGAAGAGCGACAAGAAGGTGGACGACAAGAATGCCAGGGACGGCAAGAAGGCCGGTGGAAAGAAAGACGGCAAGAAGAAAGACGTCAAGAAGAAAACCGGCAAAAAAACCAGCAAGGACTGACAATCGCATTGTCTCTTTTGCATGGCGCGCCACGCGAATCAAGGCAGGCGTGAGCGGGACAACAACAGAAATGTAACGATCGGTAAATCTATGCGCGGTTTAAGCGGCGGTTAAGGAAGCGCTGCCATTCTTGAATCGTATAACTGATATTGCAAAAGGAAATTGGTTTGCGAGGACCGGTCTCCTTATACTTCAGTTGTCTCCTCTATGTCTCCTCCTTTGATATAGATTCAGCCCGCTACCAAGCGGGCTTTTTTTTTGCCCTTTTTCTATCGGCTGGACTAGGCCGATGTGCATCATCAAGAGCTCGGAGCGCGGGCATTGCAAGGATATTCACATAATGAATATCGGTTATCAGAAACCGGAATTGGCGTCGTGTCAGGCCGATCCCTATACTTGCAACTGTCTCCTCTATGTCTCCTCCTTTGATATAGATTTAGCCCGCTCCACGAGCGGGCTTTTTTTTGCCTGTGCAAGCAGGGTCAGGCAGGCGCCTGATGACGGAAACAGTCGCATGCGTGATCGTTCACCATGCCGATTGCCTGCATGTAGGCATAGACGATCGTCGAGCCGACGAACTTGAATCCTCGTTTCGCCAAATCCTTGGATACTCGGTCCGACAGCAATGTCTTGGCGGGCGTCTCGGCGCTGCTGGCACGCGCGTTCAGAATCGGTTTGCCGTCGACATAGGCCCACAGAAAGGGATCGAGTCCGCCAAGCTCGTCGCGCAGGCGCAGATAGGCTTGCGCATTGTTGATCGTTGCCGCAATTTTCAAGCGATTGCGCACGATGCCCGGATTCGCGAGCAGCTCGGCGACTTTCTTCTCGCCATAGCGGGCAATCTTTTCCGCATCCCACTGGTCGAACGCGGCGCGATAATTCTCGCGCTTGTTCAATATCGTGGCCCAACTCAAGCCGGCCTGCGCGCCTTCCAAATTGAGCATTTCGAACAGCCGTGTTTCATCGTGGCACGGCACGCCCCACTCTTCGTCGTGATACGCAAGGTACAAGGGATTGGCAGGGTCGGCCCAACGGCAGCGCGGAAGATCGGCGTTCATGACGGCTCCATAAAATCGAGCAACCATTATCGTCGAAGCATGGCGATCCGGCCTTCGCATGCCTTGTGCAAACGGCGTGCATGGTCAAGAATGGCGCCTCCGCGCATATACCCTTGCGCACCGATTTCCCGGAGTTCTCATGCCTCTGCCGTCTTCCCTCCGCGTGCCCGTTGTCGCTGTTGTCGGCGGCGGCCCTGCTGGCTTGATGGCGGCGGAAGTCTTGTCGTCGCACGGTGCACAGGTGGACCTCTACGATGCTATGCCCTCGGTCGGCCGTAAATTCCTGCTTGCCGGCAAAGGCGGCATGAATCTGACGCACAGCGAGCCTTTCGATGCCTTCGTGCGGCGCTATCGCGAGCGCGCAACCGTACTCGAATCCATGCTGCGGCAATTTGATGCCGATGCGATGCGCGAATGGGCCAAAGGCTTGGGCGTGGAAACCTTCGTTGGCAGTTCCGGCCGCGTATTCCCGACAGACATGAAGGCTGCTCCTTTGCTGCGGGCCTGGCTGAAGCGCTTGCGCGAAAGCGGTGTGCACTTTCACATACGGCACCGCTGGCTCGGCTGGGATACGCAAGGCGCGCTGCGATTCGCCACGCCCGATGGCGAACGCGCGGCGCAAGCCCATGCCGTGGTCCTCGCGCTGGGGGGGGGAAGCTGGGCGCGGCTCGGTTCGGACGGCACATGGACATCGACGCTTGCTTCACACGGCATCGAAGTAGCGCCGCTGCAGCCGGCGAATTGCGGATTCGCATGCGCATGGAGTGAACACTTTCGCGCGCGTTTTGCCGGAGAGCCGCTCAAGGCGGTCGTCGCCAGCTGTACCGATACCGCCGGGCTGGAACATCGCCGTCAAGGTGAATGCGTGGTGACTGCCGAAGGCATCGAAGGCAGTTTGGTCTACGCGCTGTCTTCGGTGCTGCGTGAGCGCATCGCTCGCGATGGCTGCGCGACCTTGACACTCGATCTCGCACCCGGCAAATCGCTGCAACGCGTGATCGACGAAGTCGGCCTGCCGCGCGGCTCGCGCTCGATGTCCAGTCACCTGCAAAGCAAAGTCGGCATCGCTGGCGTAAAGGCAGGGTTGCTGCGCGAGATAGTGAAGAAAGAAGACTTCGCCAATGCGGCGTTGCTTGGCGGCGCGATCAAAGCTTTGCCTGTGCGCCTGACCGCCACGCGGCCAATCGATGAAGCGATCAGCAGCGCCGGAGGCGTGCGCTTCGAAGCGCTGGATGACAGGCTGATGGCAAAAGCGATGCCCGGTGTATTCGTTGCCGGCGAAATGCTCGACTGGGAAGCGCCGACCGGCGGATATCTGCTGACCGCCTGTTTCGCCACCGGCCGTCATGCGGCACAAGGCGCGCTGGCCTGGTTGCAGTCGCGCGGCTAAACCAGTCCGCGATCGGCCAATTCCTGCTTTACATACGCGTAGAACACCGGCGCTGCGATCACGCCTGGCAAGCCGAAGATCGATTCCATCGCGAGCATGGCCGCGAGCAGTTCCCAGGCGCGGGCGTTGATGTGCTGACCGATGATTTTCGCATTCAGGAAATACTCGAGCTTGTGAATCGTAATCAGGAACAGCAGCGAAACCAGCGCCGTGTGCAGGGAATGCGACAAGCCCACGATGACGAGCACGGTGTTCGAAATCAGATTGCCGATGACCGGCAGCAGGCCCACGAAAAATGTGACGGCGATCATCGTCTTGCGCAGCGGCAGATGGATGCCGGCCAGCGGCAGAATCACCGTGAGATAAATGGCGGTCAGCAGAGCATTGATGGCGGCGATGCGCACCTGGGCGAACACGATGTTGCGGAAGGCATTGTGCAGGCCGACCACGCGCGCATGCAGTGCCGCGGTCAGCGGGCGATACGCTGGCGGATTCGTGGTGTCGTACAGGCCGGCCATCGCGCCGATGATCATGCCGACCAGAATATGCGCAAGAATGCGGCCCGCATCGCGGCCCAGCGTTCGCGCCTCCAGCGCGTGCGAATGCAGCCAGTTCGTGATCATTTCACGCAAGGCCTCCGCATCGACCGGTACATAGACCGCAAGCCAGGACGGGATCTGGCTGCGCGATGCGTCCAGGATATCTGCCATCTTCTGCAGCAATACCGAAAGGCGGCCGGCATCGCTTTGCAGAAAACTGACCGACGCCCAGATCGCAATGGAGAGCAGCGCGACGATCAGGAAACTCAGAAGTGCGACCGCCAGCATTTGCGCACGATGGCCATGCAGTCTTCTGCCAAGTTTCGGAGCGAGCAGTTGCACCAGTGCGTAGACGAGCAGGCCGGAAAACAGCGCGGCGAGCAAGCCTTGCATCATCACGATCAGGAGCGCTGCCGCAGCCAGAATGTAGGAAGCAATATCGATAGGGCCGGTCTTGTTATGGGTGTTCATGCGAATCGTCGGAAAGCGCGATGGAAGATGGTTGCCGTTTGCACAGCGTAACCATAAACCGGCGATCGCGCCAGCGGGCAGCGCGCCGCAGGGATGACGGCAAAGTGGGATAATGCGCCGTTCGTCATCTCACAGGAAAACATCATCATGATTCTCGAACTCGTGGACATCCGTATCCAGCCCGGCAAGCAGGCAGAATTCGACGAAGCCGTGCAACGCGGCTTGAGCCAGATCATTGGCAAGGCCAAGGGCAACAAGGGCTACGTGGTCAATAAAGGCATCGAAAGCCCGGAGCGTTACGTGATCCAGATCTATTGGGAAACGCTGGAGAACCACACGGTCGATTTCCGCGAGTCGCCGGCCTTCCAGGAATGGCGCGGCATCGTCGGTCCTTTCTTTGCCGCACCGCCGGTGGTGGAGCATTTCAACGAATTATCGAAATCAGTTTGACCAGCTGGATAAGAAAAAGCCCCGGTCGCATGTGCGGTCGGGGCTTTTTTGCTTTGGGTCGAACTATTTTTTCTCTGGGTGATAACTTTTGAAGTTGTCCGCGTACTCGGTGAAATTGACGCGCAGCATTTTCTGGTATTCGGTCACAAAGTATTTCATCGCGCCTTCCAGTTGCTCCTTGAACGCGGCTTCGGTCGGCGCATCGACGGAGGCGGTAAAGGCACTGAACCGAGCACTCGCGTACATCATCGAAGCGCATACCTGTCCCAGCGTTGCCCCCTTGCAGTTCTCGTTGGCCACTTGAATGAAGGTGTCCGCCAGATCCCAGAATTTTTCGTTCGGGTCCGGTGCCTTGGGTGCGCGTGGTCGGGAAATTTCGCTGGATTTGAAATCGTCGTCGCTCATGATGTAAACAATGTAAGAGGTGGAACGGATCGGCGCATGCGCTTCGCAATTGTGCGGTGACAGCAACGCCGTTTTTGGCTGGCAGCACTATAACGTAAAAGCGCCCTTCTTCCGTAAAACGATTCAGCGATCGCTTCCGCCGAGCGCGACGAACTCGCCGTGCAGGCGGCCGGCTTGCACACCCTGGTATTCGAGCACAGCCGCTACGGCAATCCGTGCCTTTCCCTTGCGCGCAAGCATGTGGGTGAAATGCGCCCATGCATCCGGCGTTTCGATAAAGGATCGCGCGGTGAAGTTTCCGCCGATCGGCACATCGTAGTGCATGGTGTTCGACTGGATCACGAGCCGCGCATCGAGCTGGTCGACGCGCAGACGTACATGCAGCAGCGACCATGCAGCGAGAATCGCAACGGCAGACGCGCTTCCTCCAAACAAGGTTTCGCGATGATTGATATTCGGTGCGAGCGGTGCAGCCAGCACCACTTCATCGGTTGAGGCATGTTGCACGCTGACCTGCATCGCCGCCGATAGCGGAATGTGTGCGTGCAGATACTGTTGCAGTGATTCTTCGGTCAAGATTGCACCTTGCAGTTCAAACGGTGAATACCATCTAGACCAAACGCTACCACGGATCGTAGCTGCCGAAATTCCACAAGTGGCCTTCGGGATCGCGACAGCTGAAGCCGCGGCCACCGTAATCTTCGAACTTGATGTCGATGACAATGTCGGCACCTGCCGCCTTGGCACGCGCGTAGATTGCATCCGGGTCCTGCACCACGATATACGCGCTCTGGGTTTCGGCGCCGACCTCTTCCGGCTGACGGATCAATTTTCCCCAGGCCGATTCCGTATCGGCAGAGCCGAGCATGATCATGCCATTGCCGAACGTAAGCTGTGCATGCGCGATGCCGCCATCCGGATTAGCGTATACCGCCTGCTTCTCGAAGCCAAAGGTATCGCACAGCCATTCGATGGCGGCAGGCGCATCGCGATAGCGCAGGCAAGGGATGATATTGACGGTCGTTTTCTTCGCAAGCACGCTCATGGCATCTCCTGATTGTGGTTTTGCTGATGCGACCGTCGCTGCACTCAACAGTTCCGGTGCGCGATACCTTCAATCTGACGGTCGTGCCAACGCGACAGCATCAGCATAGCGACCAACGCGCCGAGCAAGGCCATGAACATATCGGACTGCGTATCCCACGGGTCGCCTTGCGTGCCAAGAAATTCATCGGCGCCCTGCCCCATGGCCAGCGCCGCCCACCATTCGATTAATTCATACCAGGCGCTGATTGCCATTGCGATACAGATGGCGAGGAAGGCCAGCATCCGGCGTTTCCCCTTGCTGCTTGCGTCGACATAGCTGCCGCGCCACAGGATTTCCTTGGCTGCCAACGCCGGTACCAAGCCTTGCGCGAAATGGCCGATCTTGTCATACGGATTGCGGTCCGTGCCCAGCACATCCTGCAGCCAGAAGCCGAACGGTACGCGCGCATATGTATAGGCACCGCCCGCGATCAGGATCAACGCGTGTACGAAGATCAATGCATACAGCAATCCCGTCAGCGGAAAGCGCTCGTGCGTCCAGGCGAGAATCGGCAGGGCGATCAGCACCGGTATGACTTCCATCAGCCAGGTTGCCCTGTCGTATGGACGCAGGCCGGAGAGAATCAGCGCGGCGATCAGGAGTATCGCAGCAACGGCCAGCATGCTTTTATTGTTGTTCGTCATGGCTTCATGTCCGTCTGGTGGTTTTTGCGTGAACACGATATTGCTTTGCGTAATATCGTGCGGCTTGCGCTCTATCGCGGCGGCGATCGATCAGCCTATAATACGAGCGCATCGATCCCCGATGCCAGACTTTGTTGCTCCGCCACCCATGACAAGCACTCGCCAGATGCGCCGCCTCACCGCCTGGATCGCAAGCTTCGCGATTCTGCTGGCGACGCTCGCACCTGCGATTTCCCATGCCATGGCAGCCATGCACGGCACGTCGGCCGACTGGTCCGAGATTTGTACCGCAAGCGGCGCCAAATACGTGAAAGTGGCGGACGTGGCTCCGTCCAAGCCAGCGACGCATCAGGTATCGCATTTCGAACATTGTCCGTTCTGCTTTAGCCATGCGGGCGCACTCGGCCTGCCGCCCGATAACGATTTGCACCTTCCTTCCGTTGCCGGTACGCAGATTCTTCCTCCACTGTTCTATCGCGCGCCGCGGCCTCTGTTCTCCTGGGCGACGGCGCAACCCCGCGCTCCTCCTGCCTTCTCCTGATCCGTCGCGCAGCTCGTCGTCGACTTTGTCGACGGCAAGCCGATTCCGTACCGATCCAGGGCCATATTGGCCCGTTCATTTGCTGCGCTGCGTGTGCAGCATGAAGGAGAATCATGCAAGTCAGCATTTCAACACGGCGTTTCGCACGCCATCGACCTCGTTCCAGTGCGTTCGTCTTGGCGCTCGTCACTTCGCTTGCTTCCGCACAGGAAAGCATGTTGCCTGAGGTAACTGTCACTGCCACTCCTGTCAGCAGCACCTTGCCGGATATCGACGCAGCGCGTGCAAGCGTCAGCACTGTGCCGGGCGGTGCCAATGTGGTCGATGCCGAGCAGTACAAGGACGGTCGCGTTTCGACCTTGAGCGATGCGCTGCAATTCTCGCCCGGGGTGTTCATCGCCTCACGCTTTGGCGCGGAAGAATCGCGCATGTCGATTCGCGGTTCCGGCTTGCAGCGCACGTTTCACATGCGTGGCATCAGCCTGCTGCAGGACGGCGTGCCCCTGAATCTTGCCGATGGCTCGGTCGACTTTCAGGCCATCGAACCCTTGGCCGCGCGCTATGTCGAGGTGTACCGCGGTGCGAATGCCTTGCAGTACGGTTCGACGACATTGGGCGGCGCCGTCAATTTCGTCAGTCCATCGGGTTTGACGGCAGCGCCCTTTGACGCGCGAGTCGAGGCAGGCAGCTTTGGGTATCGCCGCGCGCAGGTTTCCGCAGCCGGCCAGACCGACGCGATGGACTGGTTCATTGCCGGTTCTCAGTTCAGTCAGGACGGCTACCGCGATCACGCACAACAGGATACGCAGCGCATCTCGGGGAACATCGGCCTTCGCCTGAACAGGGATGTTGAAACGCGCTTCTTCATGACAGCGGTGAAAACGAATTCTGAATTGCCGGGCGCCCTGACTGCTGCAGAAATGCGGCGCGATCCGCGCCAGGCAGATCCTTCTGCCATCAGCGGCGACCAGCATCGCAATTTTGATCTATACCGGTTGTCGAACTTGACGACCGTGCGCCTGAATACAGATCAGCGGCTCGAATTTGGCGCCTTCTATTCGTACAAGTCGCTGTTCCACCCGATTTTCCAGGTGCTGGAGCAGAAGTCGGATGATTACGGCGTGAACGCCCGCTTTGTCAGCGAGCGTCCATTGGGTGGAAATCGCAATCGCTTTGTTGCCGGGATCTCGCTGGCCGAAGGTACATTGTCGGACAATCGTTTCGTCAACGTGGCGGGGCATGCCGGCGCACGGACCACCGAAACCGAACAGAACTCGAACAATTTCAGTCTGTTTGCGGAGAACCAGTATTACTTCCTGCCGAAGACGGCCTTCGTGCTTGGAGCGCAATTCACTGAAGCCAAGCGCGATCTGGTCGACAAGTTTTTTGCCGATGGTGCCGACAACAGCGTTGATCGCGAGTATCGCCATACTTCACCGAAGATCGGTTTGCTGCACGAGCTGTCGCCCGATATACAGCTGTACGGCAATCTCAGCGGCAGCTACGAGCCGCCCACTTTCGGCGAGCTTGCCGGCGGCCCTACCGTGACGCCGGTCGACGCCCAACGCGCAACCACGATTGAAGTCGGTACACGTGGGCTATACAAACAGGGATGGGGCGATTGGCGGTGGGATTTGTCCGTGTATCGCGCGCGCGTACGGGACGAGCTGCTTTCGCTGAACGATGCCAATGGCAATCCGCTCGGTACGAGGAATGCCGATCGCACGATACACCAGGGCATCGAAGCAGGGTTGGAGGCAAATATCGGTTCGCGCTGGACGATGCGCGCGACTTACCTGCTGAACGATTTTCGCTTCGATGGTGACAGTGTGTATGGCGACAACAAACTGGCCGGCGTTCCGCGACAAGTTGCGAAAGCAGAAATCCTGTTCAAGCCTGGACACGGTTTTTATGTCGGCCCTAATGTGCAAGTCGCCTCTTCCAGTTGGATCGATCATGCCAATACGCTGCAGGCCGGCGGTTACGCTGTGTACGGCCTCAAGTTCGGGCAGCAAGTCACACCGAAGTTTTCCTGGTTCGTCGATGCGCGCAATCTGGGCGACAAGACCTATGCCGCAACCACTGGTGTGATCGCCGATGCTGCCGGTGCCGATAGCCGCCAGTTCTATCCTGGCGACGGTCGCTCGGTCTATGCCGGCGTAGAGTGGAAGTACTGAGGTATGCAGATGCAATCGTCTATCCATACATCGCGTGTAGCGCAACAACGCAGCCTGCTGTGGCGCATTCATTTCTGGGCCGCGCTCATCGCATCACCCTTTGCGCTGCTGGCGGCCTTGACCGGCATGCTTTATCTCTTTTCGCCGCAGATCGAGCAGCGTCTGTATGCGCATCTCGATCACGTTCAGCCGCGCGGCGAGCGCATGACGCTGGATGCGGCAGTTGATGCAGCCCGTGCTTCGATGCCACCCGGCGCAACGCTCAATGCAGTGTTCCCGGCCTGGCGTGCGGGAGACAGCGTGCGCGTGCTTTTCATTCCACCCCGGCCTTCGTCATCCATGCCATCCATGGCCGGCCACAAGATGCACGGCGCTTCATCGGTTGCATCTTCCGCACCGCTCTCGCCGTGGGTCGCGGACGCGATCGGCACGTCGGTCTACGTCGATCCTTATTCGGCGCAGGTGCTCGGCACGCAGGCTGCCAATGCGCGCTTCAGTGCATGGAGCAAGAAGCTGCATTCCTCCTTGTTGCAGGGAGAAGCGTGGCGCTGGATGATCGAACTGGCCGCAAGTTGGCTGATGGTGATGCTGCTGACCGGCATCTGGCTTTGGTGGCCGCGCCGCATTGCAGATGGTCTGCCGAAGCCTGGCGCGACGGGACGACGCTGGTGGTCGCAATGGCATGCGTTTCTCGGCGTGGCGCTCAGCATCGTCAGCTTCGTCATGCTGACTACTGGACTGACTTGGAGCAAGTACGCGGGAAACGAGATTCGGTGGCTGCGCGATGCTACCGGTCAGCAGTCTCCGCAGATGCCGCGCGGATTGCATTCCATGTCCTTGCCGCAGGTGGCACCAATGAACTGGCAACAAGCGTTCGATGCGGCACGCCG